>JAHKAP010000083.1 GCA_018825985.1 Candidatus Omnitrophota bacterium | reverse complement strand
GTTTATCTTTATTACCGTAAGGCAAGCGCCGTTTACCGCGATACTATCGCCTATTTTAGTATCCTCAAGGACTTTAGCAGCCTGGATCTCCAGCACGGTATTGTTCCCGCTGCGGGATATTTTCTTGACTATGCCTAATTCTTCAACTATTCCGCTGAACATAAGCCTCTATTAAAAAATCTTCACCCATTTTCTTTAATTTTACCTCTTTTAATTTAATAGCCTGTTCTATTCTGACGATGCCCTTGCCCATTACAGAACTTATAGCCTCTTTCCCGCCTATTATCTTATTGGGACTGATAAAAAACATTACCTTATCTACCAATCCATCATCAAACAATGAACCAATAAGGTTTCCTCCTCCTTCTACCAAAACGCTCATTATCTGCATCCTAGCTAATTTCCTGAGCATATCCTTAAGATTTACTTCTCCTGATTTTCCCATTACATCCAGAATTTTGGCTTTCTGAGCCAGGATCTTCCTGTTTTCAGTCTCCTGACCCGGCTGGGTAAGCAGGGTAACAATTACAACCTGGCTATTCTTAGAAAATATATTCGCTGACTGGGGAGTGCTTAATTGGCTATCCACCACTATCTTTACCGGATTTTTATGAGAATACCAGGCATCCAGCTTAGGATTATCCCTTAACACTGTATTGACCCCAACCATGATCGCGTCATAATTTCCCCTTAAACGATGGGCATATCCCCGGGATTTATCCGAAGTTATCCATTTAGAATCTCCGCTTTTGGTAGCGATCTTCCCGTCTAAAGACTGGGCGACTTTTACCGTAACCAGAGGTATCTTTTTGGTGATATATTTAATGAAGGCTTCATTCATCCTCCTCAGCTCTTCCTCTAAGAATCCTACTTCAACTTTTATCTTTTGCCTCTTTAATATATCGATACCTTTGCCGTTATTTAAAGGATTCGGGTCGATCATTCCGATGGCCACTTCCCTAATCCCGCTTCTTATGATCCTGTCCACGCAAGGAGGGGTCCGGCCGAAATGGACGCAGGGTTCAAGAGTAACATACAAACTAGCTCCCTTAGCATCCTTACCCGCCTCATCCAAAGCAATAACTTCAGCATGCGCTGAACCGGCTTTCTGATGAAATCCTTTACCGATAATCCGGTTATTCTTAACTACTAATGCGCCTACTAAAGGATTAGGGCTGGTTTTACCCTTAGCCTTTAAAGCTAATTTCATAGCTATCCGGATATATTTTCCGTGTATACTCATCTTTTGGCTGTTTTAAGTTTTTCTACAAATTCATATGGTAATTTTACCGAGCCGATCCTCACTTCAGGCTTGCCTTGGCCGTGGCAGTCTGAGCCTCCGGTAAGCAATAAATTATATTTACTGCAGTAATCTTCATAAAGTTTGATCATCGCCTTAGTATGTTCCAGATAATAAACTTCCAAACCCATTATACCGTATTCGATAAATTCCGGGATCAGGCTATTATTCTGAAGGCTGTAAGGATGGGCCAAAATCGGAACTCCCCCGACTTTTTTGATCAATTTTATCGCATCTTCCGGAGAATACTTGAAACCTAAAACATAAGCTGAACATCTGTCGCCAATAAATCTATTGAAAGCTTCTGCGGTAGAACCAACCAAGCCCTCCTTAACCATGGCCCTGGCAATATGCAATCTTCCCACAGTGCCACCTTCAGACATATCAAATACTGCCTGCGGGCTAAGATCCAAACCCAGATTATTTAATTTATCCAATATCTTATATATTCTCTCAACCCGGGACTCCTTTAGTAAATCCATTTTCTTCTTAAAAGACTCATCCTGATAATCGATCAAATAACCTAGGATATGGACTTCCAGCCTGCCATATTGAGCAGTAAGCTCAATCCCGGGGATAACCTCAATATCTTTGCCTTCGGCTGCCAGAATAACCGGTTTAATACCCTCTACCGTATCATGATCAACTACTGATATAGCGGATATCCCGGATTTAACAGCTTCCTGAATTACCTCTTCAGGAGTAAAAGTGCCGTCAGAATAGATAGTGTGCAAATGCAGATCGGCGTATCTCACCCCGCACCTTCATTTTTATTCATTCATTAAACCTTATATTTTTAAAAGTTGAATATACCGAAGGTGCTGGATTCATCCCGCACCTTCTCTCTTATTCATGATACTGAAACCATTTGTTTTAAAGTCATTTAATTTTTTAGAAGGTATGGGATTACTTCTTTTTTTCTAATTTTATCTTATCCAAAACACCGTTAACAAATTTAGCTGATTTTGGTTCGGAATATTTCTTGGCCAGCTCAACTGCTTCATTTATAGAAACTTTAGGAGGGATATCATCCCTGAAAATCAATTCATAAGCGCTCAAGCGCAATATATTCCTGTCTACTACTGCCATACGCTCTAATTTCCAATTAGTAGCGTATCGTGAAATGTCTCTATCGATATCCTCTAAATTATTGACCACCCCTTTTACTAATTCAGCGGCAAAGATCTTAACCTGTTCTTCAACTTCTTTTTCCACTCCCATCAGCCAAAAATTAGCCAAAACTACTTCCAGGTCCTTATCTTTGGTAATATCCAGCTTATAAAGAACCTGTAAAGCGTATTCTCTAGCTAATGTCCGTTTACGCATGGCATTTTATCCTTTATTGTATCTGGGCGTACAGGTTCACCATCTCAATAGCGCTTACCGCAGCGTCTTTACCTTTATTACCGTCTTTAGTCCCTGAGCGTTCAATAGCCTGTTCAATTGTATCGGCGGTGATCACACCAAAAATTACGGGCATTCCAGAATCTTTGGCCACACCGGCTACGCCCTTAGCAACTTCAGCGGCAATATAATCAAAATGCGGAGTTGCTCCCCGAATAACTGTTCCTAAACAGATCACTGCGTCGTAATTCTTGGATTTAGCCGTCCGCTGGGCTACTGCCGGGATCTCAAAAGCCCCGGGGACCCAAACCACCGTAAGATCATTCTCTTCCGCGCCATGACGGATCAAAGTATCCAAACATCCGGAAACCAATTCTTTGGTAATAAAATCGTTGAATCTCGAAGCTACAATACCAAACCTCTTGCCCTTTGCCAACAACTTCCCTTCAATCGTCTTAACCATACCACCCTCCTTTAATAAGTTAGGTATAGGTACAGGTAAAGGCAGAGAAAAACTTTTTTCTATACCTATACCTTTGCCTCTACCTTCAAATCAATTTTTATTAACAAAATTTATATGTTTAAATCGTGTCCCAGCTTTTCTTTCTTGGTCTTAAGATAATGATAATTCAAATCATTCGGCTCGATCTCTAACGGCACCCGCTCTACTACCCTAAGCCCATACCCCTCTAAACCTACGATCTTACGGGGATTATTAGTCAACAGCCGAATATCCTTTAAACCCAAATCCACTAATATCTGGGCCCCTATTCCGTAATCGCGCATATCCGGTTCATAACCCAAAGCTTCGTTAGCCTCAACCGTATCTAACCCCTTATCCTGAAGATTATAAGCCCGTATCTTATCCACCAACCCTATGCCCCGGCCTTCCTGGTTCATATAAAGTATTACTCCTTTTTTCTCTTTATCTATAACTTCCATTGCTCTTTTTAACTGCCTGCCGCAATCACAGCGCAGCGAACCAAATACATCCCCGGTTAGACATTCTGAATGCACCCTAACCAGAACTTGATCATTTTTCCATTCTCCTAAGGTCAAAGCGGTATGGATTTTATTATTGATCAAATCCTTGTATAAAATCATCTTATAAGTCCCGGATCCGGTAGGTAGATTAGTTTCAGCAACCCGTTCAACCAACTTTTCCGAACGGCGGCGGAATTCGATTAAACTGGCGATAGTGCAGATCTTTAACCGGTGTTTTTGAGAGAATTCCATCAATTGAGGCAGCCTGGACATGCTTCCATCGTCATTCATGATCTCGCAAATCACTCCGGCCGGGTACAAACCAGCCAAGCGCATCAGATCTACTGCCGCTTCAGTGTGACCGGTCCTGACTAAAACTCCTCCATTCCGCGCCTTTAAGGGAAATATATGCCCGGGGCGGATCAAATCTTCGGGCTTGCTCTGCGGATTGATCAATACCTCGATGGTCCGGGAACGGTCATAAGCAGAAATACCGGTGGTGATTCCGGCTGCCGCATCTGCCGAGATCATCCAGGCAGTAGAGAAAGGATCCTTTTTTACGCTCAATGTCTTATCCTGAATCATCGGCTGCAATTCCAAATGCATTAACCTTTCTTCTGCCATAGGCGCACAAATCAATCCCCTGCCAAACTTAGCCATAAAGTTTATATCATCGGGCCGGCAAAAAGAAGCAGACATAATCAGGTCACCCTCGTTTTCGCGGTCTTCATCATCAACCACGATAACCATTTTTTTATTCTTTAGATCTTCTAATATTTCAGGAATTGAGTTAAACATAATCCCATGCCTATTTTAAAAAAATTAACCCGAAACGGACTTTTCGGGTATGGTGATCTTTTCGCCAATTTTCTTGGCGAATCCGCCACGCATTATAGCGGAAATCTTCTACCATCTGGACTTTACCCCGGTCTTGCGCTAACAAGCGCCGGGTCCATCGGCTCTGGAATATCGCCAGATCTGCTTCGAGATAATCTCGAAACTCGCGGGCTTAACCGCCGGTCAGGACTTACACCTAAACCCCGAAGATTAATTGTTTTAAGTATAGCATAAACTATTCTCTTGTCAACTTCTTTAAATATACTTATAATCAATGTTAATGCCAGATATAATAAACCAAATTAATAAGCGACTGATTAAAAAACAAAAGACAATATCCGTAGCTGAATCCTGCACCGGAGGACTAATCTCCTCCCTGCTTACCCAGGCCTCCGGAAGTTCCTCTTACTTTATTTTAGGCTTGGTAACCTATAGTAACCAAGCTAAAAATAAAATTTTAAAAATACCTCTCTGCCTTATTCTAAAAAAAGGAGCAGTATCCAAAGAAATAGCCGTCAAAATGGCCCGCTCTGTCCGTAAAATAGCCCAGACTGATCTGGGTTTAGGGGTAACCGGCATAGCCGGGCCAACAGGAGCAACTCCGGGAAAATCCGTAGGAACTGTTTTTATCGCAGCCGCCAGTTCCAGGGCAACCCTATGCAGAAAATTCGTATTTAAAGGTAACCGTGAACAGGTCAGAAAACAAGCAGCCCTTAAAAGCCTGGAGATGTTGAAGAAATTTGTTTAATTCAAATGCGAGCATTTATAGCTATAGAACTCCCTAAAGAGATCAAAGAATTTCTATCTGATATCCAGAAGAGATTAACCCCTGCCGGAGCTGATGTTAGATGGGTCAAGCCTGATAATATACATCTAACCTTGAAATTCTTAGGGGAAATAAACCCGGAGGCCTTGGATCAGACGATCCAATCCCTGGAGAAGATCGCCGCAGATAGAAAGGCTTTTTATCTAAGCCTCTCCTCAGTAGGCGTCTTTCCGAAAATTGAAAGCCCAAAAGTAGTCTGGATAGGAATTAATAAAGGCAGTTCTGAAATTAGGGAAGTCGCCGGGGAAATAGGCAAAGATGACTTATCGGCCCATATCACTTTAGGCCGGGTAAAATCAAAGAAAAACTTAGGAAGATTGGTGGATATTTTGAAAGTATTTGAGGTTAACCCGCAAAAAACGCCTCAGGAATGCCTGGTGAATAAAATCACCATTTTTAAAAGCACTCTTCTGCCGGACGGGCCTGTCTACGAGATATTAAAAGAAGTAAATCTTAGGACGATCTGAAGAATAATATTGGTAAATATACCGGCGAGAATATCGTCACCCATAATCCCCAGGCTGCCGTTCATCTTCTGGAATTTGCTGATTGGAAAAGGCTTGAATATATCCAGGGCCCGGAACAATATAAAAGCGGCCAAAACCATTCCCCAGTTGTAAGGCAAGAACGCCAGGCTTAAGAGCATCCCCGAAACTTCATCTATCACTATACAGGAAGGATCTTTCTTGGCCAGGGCCTTTTCTGCCCGGCCGCAAAACAAAAAACCCAAGATCAATACTGTTAACGTCACTATAGCTAATCCAAAGGGGTATGCTTCTAAAACAAAATAGATCGCCACTGCAATAAGGCTGGCAAAGGTTCCTGAGATTACCGGGATATATCCGATAAAGAAGAAAGTGGTGATTATTTCCGAGAGGAAATTAACCGCGGTTTTCCTGTTCATCTAAATATTGGCAATGACCTTGCGATTACCCCAAAGATACGAAAATCCCGAATAGAGGGTCAGAATAACAGTAAACCACATGGCCACATCTACTCCCTGGCGAAAGAACCTCTCCCAGTTAGGATTCCAGATAAAGAATTTCTTCATAACTTCCTGAAAAACAATAAACCCTAAAATTATGAATATTACCACCATCTGAGATGCAGTCTTATGCTTTCCTATCTTACCCGCAGAAAGGATTTTGCCTTTATTCAAAGCAAAAATCCTTAAAGAAGTGATCATTATCTCCCGCGAGATAATGATCATAAACATCCAGTCCCTAACCAGATTCATCTGGACAAAAGCGGCAAAAGCCGATAATACCAGTATCTTATCGGCTATAGGATCCATTAGCTTACCGAAATCAGTTACCATATTCCTCTTTTTAGCGATCATCCCGTCTAACAGGTCAGACACGGCTGCGAATATAAATATCGCCAGGGATAACGCTTTAGCCCACAATCCGGACAAGGAGAGAAAAAACATAAATACAAAAGTAAGGACGATCCTTAACATTGTCAATCTATTAGCTATATTCATGATCACTTCCTTTCGCTACGACCGAGGGGACAGGTCCCCTCGCTATAAATCATTAGGATATATATTAGTTACATACACTTTGCACTTTTTAATATTGATTTTATTCCCTAAAAATGCAAACTGACTCATCAGAACATATTGTATCATATAATGTTAGAGCTAAGGGACCTGTCCCCATGATTTTCTGTCCCCATGATTTTCCCCATGATCTGTGTCCCCATGATCTGCTTCGCCTATTAGATCATACTCCAGGGTATCAATAACTTTTACTTTTGCGAAATCACCCGGTTTTAATTTACGCTTCGATCTTACATAAACCAGACCGTCAACTTCCGGGGCGTCGAAACGGCTACGCCCTAAATAAGAATCATTGTCCACTTCATCGATAACCACTTCGATCTTTTTACCCAACATCCCCCGATTTATCTCTTCCGAAATTATCTGCTGGCTGGACATCACCAGGTTGAATCTTTCGGACTTTATCTTCTGGGGGATTTGTGGTTTAAAACCATACGCAGGGGTATCTTCCTCTCGGGAATAAATAAACGCCCCCAGCCTTTCAAATCTTACTTCCCTGATAAAATCCAGCAATTCCCTGAATTCCTTATCTTTCTCGGACGGAAATCCGATTATCACTGATGTCCGGATAGCTGCCTCAGGCAGGATCTTACGAATTTTATCGATCAGGCTCAATATTTCTTTTTTTGTAACCTGCCTGTTCATCAATCTCAATATCCGGTTATTAATATGTTGAATAGGTAAATCAATATACTTACATATCTTGGGTTCATCCCGAATTATTTTCAACAGGTCAGCGCTGACCCGTTTAGGATGCAGGTATAAAAGCCGCAGCCAGAGCGCATGAGAAGTATTCTTTATTATTCTTTTTAAAAGCTGAGGCAGTTTCAATGAACCGTAAATATCCAGGCCATAACCGGTAATATCCTGGCCGATAATATTTATCTCTGAAATCCCCTGCCGGTCCAAAGATCTCACCTGGGCCAGAACCAAATCGTTAGAAAGGCTGGTGAATCTACCTTTAATTTTCGGTATAACGCAATAACTGCAATTATTAACGCAGCCTTCGCAAATTTTTAAATATGCAAAATGCTTTTGGGTCAGACCAAACCTTTTACGCTCATCGGATAAAGAAACCCTGCCGACAAACGCATCGACTTCCGGAAATTCCTTACGTAAAACATCTTTGTAGCGTTGGACCAGGCAGCCGTAAACGATTATTTTTTTTAAACCCGAAGTTTTTTTAAGCCTGACCAGGTCTAGTATCGCTTCAATGGATTCAGCCTTTGCATCCTTAACAAAAGCGCATGTATTCAAGATGCCGATATCAGCTTTCTCGATATCCACGATCTTATGGCCTTTAAGGTTTAACCGGCCAAGGACATTTTCAGAATCAACCAGGTTGCGCGGGCAGCCTAAACTCAATATACCGATCTTCGCCTTAGACACCGCGTATCCTTTATCTGGGTATGTCCAGAGTATCTTTAGTGATCAAAATGTTCTTTAGTATCTGGCCCCTTCTACCCAAAGGAGGCATAAGTTTGCCGTTAACTTCCAGGTCTACTCCAGCGGCATTGCCCAATGAAAGCTCGATCTTTTCTTTGGCCTGCCAGCTCTCCCGGTTATCTTTCTTAAGGATATTTTTAAAAATCAGCTTACCGTCAAGCTTAACGTCAATATAACAATCCTCTTTGGCGTACACGCTTAAAGATACGCCGACCAAAGACACCCCCTCTTTTTGAGCGTTTGCACTATGTTCGGCTTTCTTTACCTTAGGCAACGGGATGGATAAAGATTTCTGGGCTACATTGGCCGGCTTGGGTTTAGGTTTAGTACTCTTCTTAGACAATACAACATTGGCGGGCCTTGCTTCTCTTTTAGGAAAGCTGAATTTATGGCTGGATAAAAAAATCCTGGTTAAAACTATGGCAAAAATTATAAACAGGATTACTAAAGAAAAGGTAAAAAATTTCTTGAGTTTCAAAGACGCAGCCGTTGGGATAAGATTTTTTGGCGATTGAGAACGCCTGGGCTCATCTTTAGATTTAGACAAACCAGCCGGGGCAACTTTATCTTTATCTTCCCGGATATAATCTTCCGGACTGACTCCCAGAAACTCGCAATAGATCTTTAAAAATCCCTGGATATATACCGGGTTTAAATTAATAAAACTATCTTCCTCTATTGCCTGCAGGATATTTAAATGGATCTTGGTTTTTTTATGCGCCTCTTCGAGGCTCAAACCTTTTTCCAGCCTTATTTTCTTAAGTCTCGCGCCCCGAGGTTCCATGATTACCTTCCTGGTATAATCTTCAGGTATAAATCTAAGGATTATACCTGATTACTGAGATTAACAAAGATTACGGCGATTAAACCATTAACCACCTTCTTGGACAACTTTTGTTACCAAGGTTTAACAATAATCCTATCGGTTAAAGGGTCTGTGTTTTTAATCTCTGTAATCTCGCTTTTAATCATTGTAATCAGACATCCTCATTACTTATCATTATCGGATGCCTCTTTTAGCCATATCCTCTTTAAGCCACTCCTGCCTATCCACCAATATCTTTCGCGGTTTACTCCCTTCATAAGGGCCTACTAACCCCTCAGACTCCATTACATCTATGATCCTGGCAGCCCGGGTATACCCCAGGCGCATCCTGCGCTGAAGTATAGATACCGAAGCCTGATTACTTTCGATGATTATCCTTACCGCTTCTTCATAAAGTTCGTCTTTTTCGCCGCCGGTAGAAGTTGATTTACGCTGTTCTTTTAGTACCTCTTCATCATAAACCGGTTCAGCCTGAGATTTGATAAAACTTACTACCCTATCGATCTCCTTATCTGAAACCAACGCTCCCTGAGCCCTGGTCAGCTTAGAATCCTGGGGTTTAAGAAAAAGCATATCGCCTTTACCTAAAAGCTTATCCGCGCCGTTCATATCCAAAACAGTCCGGGAATCAACTTTTGAGGCCACCTTAAATGAAACCCGGCACGGAAGATTAGCTTTAATAACACCGGTAATCACGTTTACCGACGGCCGCTGGGTAGCCAGGATCAGATGTATACCCACAGCCCTGGATAGCTGGGCCAGACGGGTGATCGCGCTTTCGATCTCTTCCCTGGCCACCATCATCAGGTCAGCAAATTCATCAATAATAATTATAATATAAGGAAATTTTTCGTTATTTTGGTTGTAGACCTCGATGTTCCTGGCGCCGGCTTTAGCCAAAAGCCGGTAACGCTCTTCCATCTCATTAACTACCCAATTCAATGCAAAAGAAGTCTTCCTGGCGTCAGTAACCACCGGGCATAACATGTGCGGAAGCCCGTTAAAAGGGGCCAGCTCTACCATTTTAGGATCGATCATAACAAATTTTAATTCATCCGGCGATGTCTTAAAAAGCAAAGACAGGATCAGGGAATTAACACACACGGTCTTGCCAGAACCGGTGGTCCCGGCAATCAGGATATGGGGCATATCTTCCAGGCTGGCAATGACTGCCTGCCCGGCAATATCCTTGCCTAATGCCAGGGGCAGCTTCGCGTCACCATCCTGAAATTCCTTACTGCTTAAAACTTCCTTTAAATAAACAAAACTGCTCTGAGTATTAGGAACCTCAACTCCGACCTTGGCTTTTCCCGGGATCGGAGCTACGATCCTGACTGACTGAGCCTTCATCACTAAAGCAATATCATCGCTTAAAGCAACTATACGGTTAACCTTTACTCCCGGTGCAGGCTCAAGTTCATAGCGGGTGATTATCGGCCCCCGTTCAATATCTGTAACCTTGACCGATATCCCGAAATCATCCAAGGTCTCTTCTAATATCCTGGCATTATTGGTCAGATCCTCTTTGATCTGCCTAGCCTCGAGCGGCGGAGGAGAATCTAACAGGTCCAGGGAAGGCAGATGATATTCGCCGGCCTTAAGGTTAACTGTCTTAGCCTTTGACTCTGAAACCAAAGCTGTCGTTCCTTCGGTTTTAATTTTAACTTTCAGGTCTTTGGGTTTTAAAGAAAATATACTCTTGCGGGATTCTTTTTTTGAACCCGGTTCAGCCACTATTATATTCGGCTTTAGAGGAGAATCTTTTGATGCTTTTTCCTCAGGGATGCGGGATTTACTTGTCTGGCGTTTTTCTATTCTTCTAAGAATTAAAAAAAGAGGATTTAAAAAATCCTGATATTTCCGCCAAACCTGGCAAACAGGCCTAAAACCAATTCTTCGGTAACCAACCCCAAGGCTACGATAAAACAAGTAATAAACAAAATGTAGCCGCCTGGCCGGCCAAAATAGTTAAAGGCAAAATCTGAGATCAGGCCTCCAAAAATACCGGCCCGGGAAAATTTTATTGCCGGATTAGAAATAGATATGCCGATAATAGAACTGAAGGATAATAATAAGACCACCATCCCGAAAACCCTGGGAAGGCTTAAATAAGGCGCGTCATGCCGCAGATACCTCACCCCCAGCCATAAGATGAACACGGGTATAAAGTAACTTGACCAGCCAAATAAATATAGTGAAATACCGGCCAGGTAAGCTCCGAAAGTACGGATCAAGTTCTTGGGGGGAATATTCGGATGGGATGTATAAAATGAAAGATCGTAATGATCAAATGAGATTAAACTGGCCAGTATTATTAAGCCCGCGGCCAGAAAACAGATGCCCTTAATTTCATTTAATCTCTTTTCTCTCACGCTTCCTGATTATTGCTTTCAGCCTTTTTTTTGCTTAAATTTATCCGGCCCATTTCATCTATGCCGGTAACCTTGACCTTTATCTCGTCGCCTATTTTTACCACTTCCTCCACATTCTTTACAAAAGTATTGGATAATTCCGAAACGTGCACCAGGCCGTCTTTGCCCGGAGCGATCTCGCAGAAAGCGCCGAAATTGGTTATTCTTTTAACTTTTACGGTATATATTCTTCCGACCTCCACATCATCGGTTATAGCCCTGATCATCCTGATCGCCTCTGCCGATTTAGCTGAATCATTGGAAGCGACTAGAACTGTGCCGTCATCCTGGATATCAATGCTGGCTCCGGTCTGGGCGATTATCTTTTTGATGGTCTTGCCACCCGGGCCGATCACACCGCCGATCTTTTCGGTATTGATCATTATTTTTTCTATACGCGGGGCATAAATCGAAAGTTCCTGGCGGGGCTTATCCAGGACAGCCTTCATTTTATCCAGGATAAAAAGCCTGGCTTCCCTGGATTGAGCAAAACAATCCTTTAATAAATTCAAATCTATGCCATCAATCTTCAGATCCATCTGGACCGCGGTGATCCCGGCGGTTGTGCCGGCAGCCTTAAAATCCATATCCCCGAAATGATCTTCCACTCCGGCTATATCGGTCAATATAACGCTCTTATTGCCTTCTTTGATCAAACCTAAAGCCACGCCTCCAACCATATCTTTTACCGGTACCCCGGCATCCATCAAAGATAAACTGGCAGCGCAGACAGTAGCCATGCTCGATGATCCATTAGATTCAAGTATCTCGGATACCGCTCTGACCGTATAAGGAAATTGTTCTTTGGTAGGCATTACCGCTAAAAGCGCCCTCTCGGCTAAAGCTCCGTGGCCGATCTCCCTGCGCCCGGCCCCTCGCATCGGTGACACTTCACCCACGCTAAAAGGAGGAAAATTGTAATGCAGCATAAAAGACTTGTTTTTCTCTCCTTCTAAGGCTTCGATCATCTGCTCATCATCTCCACTGCCTAAAGTAGTAACAACCAGGCTCTGGGTCTGGCCGCGGGTAAATATAGCCGAACCATGGGTCCTGGGTAATGTCGCTACTTCGCAGGCGATCTGACGTATCTCTTTGAATCCCCGGCCGTCTTCGCGGATATTATCTTCAAGTATGGTTTTTCTTATCTGCTTCTTTTCTACTTCGCCAAGCGCTGCTTTGATATCCGCAGGCAAATAACCCTCAGAAGTCAATACCTCCTCCAGTTCCTTGGCTAATAAAACCACCCCTTCTTCCCGCTCCTCTTTTTTGCTTAATTTATAAACATCCTTTAGCTTTTTTAAAGCTAATTCTTTTACTCTATTTTCTAAAACCGGATCAACGAGTCTGTATTTAACCTTCACTTTGGGCTTGCCGAGCTCGCCGGCTAATTCCTCTTGAAATTTAATTATATCCTGGAGGCTGTCAAAACCGAATTTTACCGCATCCATAAACACTTCTTCGGAGACTTCCTTAGCCTTGGATTCGAGCATGACCACGCCCTTTTTGTTAGCCACCACAACCAGATCCAGGTCTGATTTGTCCATCTGGGCATAAGTAGGATTGATCGCAAAACTTCCTTCGATCCTGCCTACCCGGCAGCAGGCTAAAGGCCCGTTAAACGGAATATCGGATATGGATAAAGCCGCTGATGCCCCGTTTACGGCAATGACATCCGGATCATTTTCTCCATCGCTGGACAAAACCAAAGCAATGATCTGGACTTCATTAAAAAGGCCTTCGGGGAAAAGCGGGCGGATTGGACGGTCAATAAGGCGGCTGGTCAGGATCTCGTTTTCAGACGGCCGGCCTTCTCTTTTAAAGAAACCTCCGGGGATCCTTCCGGCGGCATAGGTCTTTTCCTGATATTCCACCATCAAAGGAAAATAATCCTTACCCTCAGGGGCTTCTTTGGACATACAAACAGTAACTAAGACAACGCTCCCTCCGTATTGGATGGTAACCGAGCCGTTAGCCTGCTTGGCGATCTTGCCCGTATCTAAAATTAAATCCTCACTCCCAAATTTGATCTTATGCATACATCTCCTCTTATTAATTTAAAAAAACCTGTGGGTTTATTTTATTATTTGGCGAGGATAAAGACGCAACTTACTTTCTCAAACTGAGCTTCTCCAGAATGTGTTCGTATTTGGCAATATCCTTATCCTTCAGGTAATCCAGAATCCGGCGGCGCCTGCCAACAAGGCCTAACAGGCCGCGGCGGGAATTGAAATCCTTTTTATGGCTTTTAAAATGATCGGTCAGGATATTGATCCTCTCGGTTAAGAGAGCAATCTGAACCTCTGCGGAACCAGTATCTTGAGAGTGGGTCTTAAAAGTATCGATTATGTTCTGTTTCTTTTCTTTGACTAATGGCAAAACTTTCACCTCCTTCTATTTTTATCTATTATATGTTTTTTTTATAATCAAGTCAACAGTATTTCTCAAATACACTGGAAATGATACCATACATCGTTACCCCCCTGCTTATAAGGGAAAGTTAACGAAATTGCTTTGTATAAGCAAAGAAATTTTTGAGAAATTAAGCTTAACTACGCGGGAATCTAATACCCAACAAACTGTAGCTAAGGATAC
>JAHKAP010000082.1 GCA_018825985.1 Candidatus Omnitrophota bacterium | reverse complement strand
CAATGAACCTGGCAAAGCACGGGTTCTCTGAAGAGACGATTGCGGCAGCGTGCGTGCACGATGTGTTGGAGGATACCGACTATCCGCCTGAACAATTGAAACGTGAGTTAGGCGCGCACGTGGTGAAAATCGTACAGGCAGTTACTAATGATGATTCCCTAAAATGGGAAGACAAGAAGCTGCGCTATATCCAGACTACCAAAGACGGACCGGAGGAAGCAAAGGCAGTTGCCTGCGCTGATAAGATCGACAACATGCGTAGCTTCATTGAAGCATACCAGGTTCAGGGTGTCGATGTGTGGAAGAAGTTTAACCGCGGCCGAGACGGGACGATATGGTACTGGTCAGAGCTTATGAAGATGCTCAAACAGTCATGGAAGCATCCGCTGCTCCGGGAGTACGAGTCTGTCCTGAAGGAAGTTGAGAAAAGGCTAAATTAACTACGTTTATTATGTAAAATGCGAAGCTCATAAGCAGAATCGAGCACAGAATACACACAAGGTTTGAGTGAAAAGCGAAGTTAAAGTGTCTTAAGTATATGTCTAAATATTATACCGGTAGGAAAACTAAGAATCTTTTCGATTCTCAAAGTAAATTCCCTTTTAAATTAAGCCGCTCCAAAATCGAACTATTTATGAATTGCCCGCGTTGTTTCTATTTGGATAGAAGATTAGGCGTAGGCCAGCCGCCAGGATATCCATTTACCTTAAACTCCGCAGTAGACAAGTTATTGAAGAAAGAATTTGATATCTATAGGGAGAAGCAGATACCTCATCCTTTGATGGAAGCCAGTGGGATTAACGCTGTTCCTTTTAAACATGATAAAATTGATTCCTGGAGAGATGCACTTCACGGTGGAATGGAGTATTTACACAACCAGACTAATCTTCTACTTTCAGGCGCCGTAGATGATATTTGGGTTGGACCGGAGGGGCAGCTTTTTATTGTGGATTATAAGAGCACGTCTAAAAAAGAAGAGGTAACTCTGGATGCGGACTGGCAGATTTCTTATAAGAGACAGATGGAGATATACCAGTGGTTATTCAGGAACAATGGTTTTAATGTATCGCCAACCGGATTCTTTGTGTACTGTAACGGATTAACGGATAGGGATATATTTGACGCTAAGCTGGATTTTGATATCAAGATAATCCCTTATGTTGGGGATGATAGCTGGGTAGAGGGCACAGTATTAGGTATCCATAAATGCTTAATGAGCGATACAATACCGGTAAGTGGTCAGGATTGTGATTTTTGTAGGTATGCTGAGGGAAGAAAAAGTGTTGAATAAGAAACAATTAATAGTTGCTTGGGTTATAGTTTTAATCATCCAATTTAGTATTCCTGCGTTAGCGTATTTTGAAAATTACCCACCGTATAAGTTTAAAAACGGAGCTCCTAATCATCTAAAGTTAGAGGCATTGGTTGATTTTGATAAGGCTGAATATAAGTCTAAGGACGGGCAAGTATTTGTTAAGTTTAAAGAAACTCCAGATTCCCTTGATTTTATTGTGAGAGATGGAAACATTACTTTGGTTCAATTGAAAGATAAAAAGGCTGGTTTGCCATTACCGTCAGCAGTGTATAAGATAGACTTAGATAGAAACGGTCTTGAGGATTTTATTATACTCTATAGCTATCGGGGGAGTGGTTTGGCTGCTTCTGAGGATAGGATGGAGATATACCTTAAGAAAAACGACAAGGAGTATCAGAAAATATCCTATGATACTATGTCTGCGATGATTGAAGATTTTGTTGATTTAAACACAGATGGTAAATATGAAGCTATTATCACTAATTTTTACAGTGGTTTAAAACACAATTACTTTACATATAATATTTATGAGATTAAGGATAGTGGGTTATTTAATGCAGATTCTAAGTTTAAAGGGTTTCCGAAGTTTGTCTGGATTACCGATAAGCCAAACGATAAGGATACTACCCATCTTACTAAAGAAGAAAGAATAGATCATACAGAGAAGAAAGATAAATCTATTAGTTACGAGATAATCAAATAGGGCACTAAGGACATTGAGGGAGAAATGAATAAAAGTAAATTAATAGTTGCTGGGGTTAGAATAAGACGCGAGGAAGAAGTGGGAAAGAAATGAATAAAAAACAATTGGTAGCTTTTTCCTTTATATTACTTTTAGTTGTTCTGGGAAATGTTTCGGCTGAAGAAGGTTCGTTAGGTGATGAAAGTTGGAAAGTAGAGAAACGGATTGATCGAATATTTTATTTCACTCATGGTACGACTGTTTGGGGGCATGAATTTGGTTTCTACAAAACTAAAGATTGTCATGGTGATATACTCTGGCTGACTTTTAGCGCCAGGGATGAGAAAATCAAGGGTTTTGATGGCACAGAAACGTTGATTTCTTTAGATGTGGATGGCAAAGACTTTAGGATTAAATCAACGATGCATTATATGGGGGTTGTTGGCTTTACCCATGTTATGTCTTTTTATGACTGGTTTATGGGGACAGCGGAAATGGATGCCTTAACAAAAGGGCGTTATGTGAAGGTCCAGATTCTGGAGCCTAAGGGGTTAAAAGCGTTATTGGATATTAAGGATGATCGTTTTAGTCTTAAAGGCCTTATTGCTGCCAAGAAAAAGACTAAATCAGCCTGTATGGATGAAACGCGTTAAGATATTGTTAGGTTTTATTTTTGTAGTAAACTGTAGTTAGACAATTTGGATCACTAGCTATACCTTAAAGAGGACATAGAGCCTCTAACTGCTAAGTAAGGTAAGGCTGCACTACTCCCCGAAAGGGGAGGGGGAAATGCAGTCTTATCGGTTTTACTTAGCAGTTGCCGGTAGGAATATGCGCCCCCTTTTTGTTAAGGGAGAAAGATCCTATAATAATAATGGAAATTCCATCAAAAGCGACGAGATTAAACCAATTAAGAAGGATCTTGCTGAAAAAAGCGATAGCGAAGCGGTTGAAGAACTTGGAAGTCGGAACGGAAAATCAATCGCCGACTAATAAAATGTTAGATCATATGCGGGAAATTGCTATTGAGAAATCCGCAGAAGCTGGAGAGCCAATGTGGTATGCATATGGTGAATGGGTTCCAGCTCCAGTAACGCTTAAAGAAATACAATCTTATACAGAAGATAAATTCGAAAGGCTACCAAAGGAAAGAAAAATAAAAATCTACCGGTTTTTGCTTAAACAAAAAATAGAAAAGTTATGGAATAGATTTTGTTTATTATCTTTTATAGTTGCTCCTTTACTGCTCCTTATTTCAGGCATCTCATCACGATTCTATATGGCAGTAATTTTTTTATTTTACACAATAGTTTACATTATTTATCTTGCTCACAAGATAGGTCATCTTGAAGGTTATGATAAGGGATATACTGATTTGAAGGAAAGAGACACTTATAGGCCAGAAGGAATAAACCTAAAATTCAAAAAGATTAAAGCAAGGTTTGTAAACGCAGAAAATAAGTTATAATAAATACTTGACAGAATTTTTTTTCGTGATACAATTACAGTTGACTGCAAATGATATGGGAGAATAGAAAATGAAATCCAAAATACCGGACGGATATGTATCAACAGCATACTTTGTTGATTTTTTTAATCAATCGGACCTTACTTATAGAAACGTAACGTTTTATAGGCAATCAGGTGTTTTTCCTCAGCCTATTCGCGTAAAAGGACACAAAGAAAAATATTGGAATTTAGATTTTATGAAGAAGAGATTACAGACAATTTATGTGCTTGGGAGATGTCTTGATTTTAGTATTGATCAAATTAGGATTTTTATTAATAGAAATAAGGATCCAGAGCACGAAGTTGAATCAATATTGGATAGCATGGACAAGTTAAATCGAAATAATATTATGAAAATTGGAGATATGATTTATTTAATTTGGGCCGCTTCTTTGAGAGAAGGTGTTGATAATCCAATTTTTACTGTGAAGATGGCTAATTTAACTGCTATTTCTTTCTTTTGGCATATTAAAGGAATACCTCTTGAAAAACACGTTCTACTGCAGAAATTTATTAGAGAAACTTATAATATAATTAATCAAAATGTTGATTATTCCGAGAATAATGGTATCGCGGCCATAAATGAGATGACAAAAGAAATTAGAGAAAAAGCGTAATGTCCCTATAGGATAATATTGAGGGAGAGATGGAATGATGAAAAAAATATTATTTTGCGTGATTTTGTTTATTTTATTTCTTAGTCCTTCTCTGTGCTATAGCGATTTAGATAAAATTCCTGAAAGTATGCGTAAGTTTGTAGAAGCTATGAAAGAGTATGTGGGTGTTTGGAGAGCAAACCACGAAGAAATGTCTAAATACCAGAATCCATATTATACTTATGACAACTTTATTTTAGAAGGTGTTGCTTATATTGCTGATAGGGTTGAGAGTGGAAATTTTACTATGGTATTTGTTATTAAGAATAATACTAAGGCTGCCATTGAGTTAGATAAGATTATTTACCGTGTTGAAAAGAATAATGGCTCTATTTATAGATTAGAGCAACCAGTAGTAATTCAACAAGATGGCGTTACTGGTAGTTATACGTTAAATCCTGAGCAAGTGGCTTGGGTAGCTTGTCTTTCTCCATTTAAGAATAATTTAGATTTAGAGAAGATTAAAGAAGTTTATATAAAAGACCAGAAAGGAAGAAGGGTATTTTTTGTTCCAGAAGATAAAATTGATGATTACAAGAAAACAGAGAATATAATCTTAAGGCACTTAAGAAACCTTTGGTGGAATATAAGATGAATAAAAAACAATTAATAATTGCTTGGGTGATGGGAATAGTGATTTGTTTAGTTTGGACTATGTGGTGGTTTGACCCTACAACAACAACCCCCAGATGTTTATTGGTATCTCATATAATAACTTTAATCATTGGAAGCCTTTCAATTTATACTTTAAGGGATAAGAAGAAATAGGGAGAAAGAAATGAAGTTAAAAGAATTGAAAGAAAAGGCAGGGAAGTTAGGAATAAAACCTAAGCCAGGTATGAAAAAAGAGATTCTGATCCGCTCCATTCAGGCTGCCGAAGGTAATTTCCCTTGTTTTAGTACAGTCAATGATTACTGTGACCGATT
>JAHKAP010000081.1 GCA_018825985.1 Candidatus Omnitrophota bacterium | reverse complement strand
TAGGCTCCAAAACGCAAAATTAAAGAGTGTGAACCGAAAGTTACACTCGGTTGCCACGAATAACAGAAAGTTAAAAGGCTCCTAAACTTAGCCCTTAGTTATGAAATAGCTTGACACACTCTCTAACATAACAGACGTAATCAAGCCCGGAATCTAACCGTAAATTTTTACCGCGGAGGAGGTCGAAAAAACTTGCTTTTTATATCTCGTAGTATATAATTTATATGACAAGGAGAGATAATATGACAAGGCCCAAAGGTATTTTAACAATGATTTTACTGGTTGCGATATTGGCGGCAGGTTTGAATTACTCCTGGCAGCTAAAAACAAGAATAGGTAAGTTAAGGAGCAATATAAATATCCTGAATAAAGAAAAACAGGTCCTTACGGGGGATTTAAAAAAAGAGAAGGAACTTTATAATGATTTGAACGGTGAATATCAAAAAGTCCAGGATAAATTAAAGCTTGCTGGAGATAGATTGATCCAGATTGACGCTGAATTCCAGAGCGCCCAGAAGACGATCGAAGAGCTGAATTTCCGGATCTCCATTTTAAATGTGGAAGGCGAAACTTTAAGAAAAGAAAATGATGAAGCGAAGTTTAATTTAGACGAAGTTACCCAGGAAAAAAATGCCCTGCAGGATAGAATGAATTCGATCGCGGAGTTAAAAAAAGCGATCAAGGAATTAAAGAAGCAACGTAAACAGGTAATGCGGGAAGTGGCCAGGTGGATAGCTCCTAAGCCTGACATTTCGAAGCCGGCGGCTAAAGAAATAAAACCGGAGGTTGAAGGGATTGGCGCGGAAGAGGTATTCGAGGGCAACAGGGGTTTTCTGATCAAAGATAAAAAACCTACTTACCGGGCCAAGGTTAAAATAGAGGTGGAGCCATTTAATAGATGACCGCAGGAACGATATTTTTGCAGATGTTTAATAATAAGATTTTTATTGCCACTCTGGTCAGTTGGATTATTGCTCAGGCGATTAAAGTTTTTATTGGGGTGATCCGCCAGAAAAGGTTCGATTTCCGCTGGTTTCTAGGCACCGGGGGCATGCCTTCCAGCCATGCTGCCGGAGCTTCTTGTTTGGCATTTGCCAGCGGCCTGGAATATGGCTTTGACAGTATTTATTTCGCCTTGGCTGCTTCATTCGCTATTGTAGTGATGTTTGACGCCCAAGGAGTAAGGCGGGCTACCGGGAAACAGGCCCGAATATTAAATAAAATAATGGAGGATATTTACTGGCAGGGGAAGATCGAGGAAGGCCGTTTACGCGAATTAGTTGGGCATACCCCCATTGAAGTGATCGGTGGTTTTTTGTTAGGTGCGTTAGTTGCATTTATAGCCAGGTAAACCAGGAGGATCTGTGAAAAAGGCATTGCTGGTTATTATTCCGCTGATTTTTATTGTTTCGGCTTTCTTAATATTTAAGAATATCAATAAGCCAGTTGTGCCCCAGCTAAAAAAGAGCGAAAAACCTATAGGGGTCAGAGGCGCCAATCCCGGGCTTTTTGTTCTTTTAAAAAAAGCGGAAGCCAAGGGCAATCTCCAGGATATCAGGCTTGTTTACCAGAAATTAATCTCTGAATCGCCTAATTCCAAAGAGGTATCAATCTGGCAGAAAAAAGTCGAAGAGTTGAACATCAAGCTGTTATTTTCGCCGGCGATCACTCCTAAAAGTCTGTCTTACGAAATCAAGGTTGGCGATAATCTAACTAAGATCGCCAAAGAGCATAACACAACGGTGGAATTGCTTAAAAAAAGCAATAATTTAAGTGACGACCGGATCATCCCCGGCCGGAAGATCAAGGTTTGGACCGCTCCTTTTAGCATAGTTGTGGATAAATCCCAGAACACGCTGTTATTAAAAACCGGTGAAGAAGTTTTTAAAACTTATATGGCGTCTACGGGCGCGAATAATTCTACACCCGTGGGAATATTTAAGATAGTAAATAAGCTTCCTAATCCTACCTGGTATAAAGCCGGGGCAGTGGTTCCTCCCGGAAGCCCGGAAAATGTCCTGGGTTCTCGCTGGCTGGGTTTTGACCTGGCTGGTTACGGCATACACGGCACAGTAGAACCCGAAAGCTTGGGAAAACAAGTTACACAGGGTTGTGTTCGCCTGGCTAATCCCGAAGTGGAAGAATTGTATACTATTGTGCCTGTTGGAGCCGAAGTAACCATTGTTGACTAACATATTAACTGTGGACTATGTCCGCCAGAGGTGTTTTCCTGCCGGAAGGCAGGGGTCCGCCCCTTTACAGAAACTATTAAATACGAACTGATATGAACGAATTAGATTTTGAAAAACCAATAATCGAGCTGGAAAAAAAGATCAAAGAGCTTAGGAGTTTTATCTCTGATAAAAAGATCGATCTTTCTTCCGAGGCAAAGCGGCTCGAGGATAAACTGGGACATTTACGGAAGGATATTTATACCAATCTGACTCCTTGGCAGAAAGTCCAGATTGCGCGTCACCCCAAAAGGCCATATACTTCCGATTATATCGGTGCATGTATGACTGGTTTTATCGAGATCCACGGCGATCGGAGTTTTGCCGACGACAAAGCTATTATCGGCGGGTTTGCTCATATAGATAAGCAAAAGATCATGGTTATCGGGCACCAAAAAGGCAGGGATACCAAGGAGAATATCAAGCGCAGCTTCGGATGCGCCCATCCTGAAGGTTACCGCAAGGCTTTGAGATTTATGCAGATGGCTGAGAAATTTAAATTGCCCATTGTGATTTTTATCGATACTCCTGGCGCGTATCCCGGCATCGGGGCGGAAGAGCGCGGTCAGGCCCAGGCCATCGCCTTAAACTTAAGAGAGATGACCGGTATAGCAACTCCTATCGTGGCTACAGTTATCGGCGAAGGCGGATCCGGAGGAGCTTTAGGGATTGGCATTGCCGATAAAGTTTGTGTTTTAGAGAATGCTTATTATTCGGTTATCTCTCCTGAGGGTTGCGCGGCGATATTATGGAAAGACAGCGCCCGGGCCCCGAACGCCGCGTCGGTTTTAAAACTTACCGGAGAGGATTTGATAAAACTGGGTATTATCGATGAGATTATCCCCGAGCCTCTGGGCGGCGCTCATCACGACCCCCAAAGAATGGCTCAAACCCTCAAAGAAAGCATAATTAAGAATTTAAAGGAACTTGATAAATTAAATAAGGACGAGCTCCTGAAATTAAGGTATAAAAAATTCAGGGGCATGGGGATTACCGGATGATCGAAAGTGAGTTGATATTGTTGGGGTTGCTTAAGGAGAGCCCTAAGCACGGCTACGAGATAAAAAAAAGGATTAAAGAGATCCTCTCGGTGTTTACCGGAGCGGACCTGAAATCAATATATTATCCGTTAAGGATTATGGAAAAAAAAGGCCTGATCCTTAAACGAAGCGGCAGGCAGGGTAAACGCCCTACCCGCAATGTGTACGAACTTACTTCCAAGGGCGAAAACCGTTTCCAGGTTTTATTATCCAAAAGTTTCCTGGATTTTAAGCGTCCCCAGTTTAGCCTGGACCTGAGCCTGTTATTCCTTAATTATATTAAACCCGCCATTGTCTGCCGCAGGCTTAAGGCCAGGATATTCGTCCTAAATAGCCTCTCCCGGGACCTGACCCAGACCATTAAAATCATGGAAAAAAAAGAAACTCCCTATCCTGTCTCTA
Organism: Candidatus Omnitrophota bacterium; assembly: GCA_018825985.1. GTDB lineage: Bacteria > Omnitrophota > Gorgyraeia > Gygaellales > Profunditerraquicolaceae > JAHKAP01. The sequence continues at coordinate 26,368 of JAHKAP010000081.1, read as the reverse complement.
TCCTCAGGCATAATCTTGAGTTAGTTGAGGCCGAAGTGTCATTTTTAAGAAACCTGATCAAAACCCTATAATATAATCCTGGTGAATTGACTTGACAATAAATAATTAATGTGTTATATATTTAATAGAGTTAATAATCAATATAGCTAATAATAAAGGGAGCCTTAAATGAGCGCAATGACCATTTCTGAATTTGCCGACAACCTGAATAAAATCCTTCCGATGATCATGAAAGAATTTTCCCGTCGATTAGGAAGCGAATTCAATACCGGTAAGGTCACGTTGCCTCAATTCCTAATCGTGCAGTTCTTACACCAGGAGAGGGTTATGAGAATGACTGATCTGGCCCGTTATATGCGAGTTACTACTGCGGCCATGACCGGGATAGTGGATAGGTTGCTTAAATCCGGCTATGTAGCGCGCGAATACGATTCTAAGGATAGGCGGACGATCAGGGTTATATTAACTTCTAAGGGCACGGAGTTGTTCAAGAAAGTGAACCAGCAAAGACAGCAGATGATAATTGATATATTCGGGCAGATATCCCGGCAGGACCGCAGTAACTACCTGAGGATCCTTACTCAGATAAAAGATATACTTAACAAAAAATCCGGCGATTAAAATGATAAAAACATTTTTTATATCAATCGTATTTATTATGGCCAGTTTTTCTTCTTCCCCGGCGCAAGAGGTCCTCTTGACTTTAGACGAGGCGACAGCTCTGGCACTGAGAGACAACCGGGATATATTGCTAAAGACTGAAGATGTCCAGAAGGCGAAGCTTAGGATCGCCGAGGCCAAGGCTGCGTTGTTTCCCAATTTAACTTTTACCGGTAGTTGGACCAATACCATGGGTTATTATAATAAGGATTTGGCTCAAGCCAGCACCCAGACCACCCTAAAGCAATACTTATATAGAGGAGGAAAAACTCTAAATTCCATACAATATAATGAATACGCGGCTGCAATTGCTGCGGCTATCCTGGATAAGACAAAACTGGAAATTATTCAAAGTGTCAAAAAAGCCTTCTATACCCTGATTTTGGCTCAGCATTACGCGGATTTAAACCAAGGTATTTTAGCCAATACTCAAGAACATCTGGATTATCTACAGGCGCGTTTTCAGAGCGGCCAGGCATCAGAATCCGAAATATTCAATATTAAGTCTTCACTTTCCAGCATTAAGCAGGCATATGGAGTATCTTTGAGCCAGGTCGATTCCGCTCAGGAGTTATTAAATAACCTGTTATATTTAGATAAAGAAGCAAGAGTTAAGCCGGCAGGAGATTTTAATTATGAGCCTAAAGATGTGGCTTATGATGAAGCTTTTTTAAAAGCCATGCGTCAAAGGCCGGAGATACGCCAATATGAATTGCAGGAAAAATCCGCCCAAAAGTATATTGAGATAGCCAAGGCTGATAACCGCCCGAGTATTTACGCCTCCTGGGATTATTACAGCCGATCTCATTCCATAGGTTCGACCGGCAATACCAGGAATTGGAACGACCATAATATAATCGGAGTGACTTTTTCCTGGCCGATCTTTGATGGATGGGCAGCTAAGGCTAAAGTAGAACAGGCTGTAGTAGACCTTAAGGAGGCTGTATTAACCCGGGAAAAAACTATCCGGGACATAGGGTTGGAACTTAAAAATTCCTACTTTTCTTTGCAAAACGCTATTAACAAGATAAAAGCAGCGGAACAGGATGTTCAGGTATATAAAAATAACCTGTCTGAGATAAGGAAAAAATATCAGGATGGAATCGTCAGCTCTTTGGATCTGCAAGATGCTATGTTAAAATATAATATATCGTTTTTCAATAAAACCCAGGCTGGTTTTGATTATTTGATCGCCAGGGTTAATTTTGATAAAGCCACAGGAGGTTAAAGATGTTCTCTAAGTTTAGCTTATCCTTTTTACTGCCGGCGCTATTATTTTTCTTGGTATTGTCCGGCTGTTTTAAAAAAGAGGAAATAAAAGTTAATCCTGTCCAGCCCATACCGGTAAAGGTGATCAAGTCCGAGCTTAAGGACCTGAATAAGGTTCTGGAGTATGTGGGGGATATTAAGGCTCAGGATGAGGTGATGATTTATCCGAAAGTAACCGGTAAGATTATAGAAAAGTTAAAAGATGAAGGAGTTGTGGTTAATAAGGCAGAGGCAATCGTCTATATTGACCGGGATGAGGTCGGGCTTAAATTTAATAAAGCCCCGGTTGAAAGCCCTATAGCTGGCCTGGTGGGCAGAGTTTATGTTGATATCGGTTCGAATGTATCGCCGCAGACCCCAATAGCCTTAGTGGTGAATATGGATAAGGTAAAAATCAGCCTGGATATCCCGGAGAAATACATTCCCAGTGTTTACTTGGGCCAGGATGCCTTGATAAACGTGGATTCCTATCCGGGAAAAATATTCAAAGGACAAGTCAGTCAGATAAGCCCGGTGGTTAATTTAGAAAACCGGGCTGCCCCGATTGAGATAACCATTGATAATCAGGAACATTATTTAAGGTCAGGGATGTTCGCTAAGGTATCTATTATAATCGAAGAGCATAAAAAAGTCCCGGTTATCATGAAGGAAGCGGTTATCGGTAAGGAACCGGATACCTATATTTACGTAATTGAGGATAATAAGGCGGTATTCAAAAGGGTCAGCCTGGGTATACGCAAGGACCCCTTTTACGAGGTAACCGAGGGTTTAAAAGAAGGAGAATTGGTAGTTATAGTCGGCCAGCAGAGGCTTTATGAGAACGCCGCGGTAATAATAGATAAGAACAATGGTTTAAATCCGGGAGCAAAACAATGAGTTTACCAGAATTTGGGGTTAAAAAACCGGTAACTAACCTGATGATTTTTTCGGCTATCATTGTTTTAGCCGGATACAGCATTATGCGTATCGGTATAGATTCTATGCCTAAGATTGAACCTCCGGTGATTTCGGTTATTTCGGTTTATCCCGGAGCCAGCCCCGAAGACGTAGAGGCCAAGGTTAGTGAACCCCTGGAAAACCAATTAGCTACCACGCCAGGCGTTGAAAAAATAACTTCCCGTTCAGGAGAAGGAATATCCTCAATCTCTCTAAAATTTAAATGGGGAACAAATTTAGACGCGGCTACAAATGATGTGCGCGACCGCCTGGAGCTGGCGAAAAGGGTATTGCCGGATATACCGGATGAAATGGACAATCCGTATATTTATAAATTTAATACGGCTAATACCCCTATAATCTTTATGGGTATTACTGCTCAGCAGTCTTATTTAGGGCTGTATGATTTGATCGATAAAAGAGCCGGCGATGTCCTAAGGCAAATACCAGGGGTAGGCACTGTTCAGCTGATCGGCGGCTTGGAGCGCCAGATAAACATATTGATCGACCGGCAGCGCCTGGAGGGCTATGGTTTTTCCATAACGGATATCCAGGATGTTCTAAAACAGGAGAATATCGCCCAGCCTTTAGGAAAACTTAAAAGCGGGCTCACGGATTACGTTATGCGTCTGCCCGGAGAGTTTGCTTCTCCCGAAGAGATCAAGCTGGTGATCCTGGGTAAGCGTAATGGCAATACAGTATATCTTAAGGATGTAGCCCGGATCGAAGATAGTTTTAAGGAGGTTACCCTTAACGTAAGAATAAACAGCAATAGGGGCGTGCTGTTGATGGTTCAAAAGCAGACCGATACAAATACTGTAGAGGTGGCCAGGGCGATCAAGAAGAAGATCGTGGAAATAAGTCCATCCCTGCCGCCAGATGTTAAAATGTATACTATTTTTGATACCTCCCAGGATATAATTAATTCTCTTAATTCCCTTAAATCTTCGGTATGGTTGAGTATAACCCTGGTGGTTTTGGTGGTTTGGTTTTTTTTAAGGCAATTCCTGCCCAGCTTGATTATTGCCCTAACCATACCTTTTTCGCTTTTGATCTCCTTTATCTATCTTTTTTTAAACGGCAGGACCGTAAATATTATCAGCCTTTCCTCTTTAGCTATAGCCAGTGGTATGGTAGTTGATAACGCTATAGTAATAGTTGATAATATCTACCGTAAATTAGAAAGGGGAAACCGGCCGCAGGAGGCGGCTATTTTCGGAGCCCAGGAGATGTTTTTATCTATAGGAGCCTCTACTTTTACTACGATCGTGGTATTTTTACCAATGCTATTCCTGCCCGGAGTCATCGGGATCATGTTCGGAGAAATGGCGGTGATTATCACAGTTACCCTTTTAGGTTCGCTTTTTACTTCCGGAACTTTCAGCCCAATGCTTTGCTCTAAATGGATGAATATAAACAGGGGCGTCAAGAAAAGGTCAGCTTGGTTTACTAAATTCTATGATCTTTCTGAGAGGATGTTTAGGTCCTGGGAGGAGTTTTATTCCCGATGCCTGGGCTGGTGTTTACGCCACAAGAAAATAGTAATTGTGGGGTTTACATCCGTTTTTATCATCACTATGTTTATGACCCGGTTTGTGGGAAATGAATTTATCCCTGAGGAGGATACCGGAGATTTGCGTTTAACTATTCATTTGCCCCTTGGCACAAGGCTTGAAGAAACCAATAAAGTTGCTCAAAGGATCGAGGGCATTTTAAAGAGCGATGTGCCGGAGGCGAGGTTTTATTTTTCTCGTACCGGTGAAGCCGGCTCAAGCGGCAGGATGTACAGACAGGCCTCCGGAGCCCATATTGTTACCGGAGGAGCGAAATTAGTGTCTAAGACTAAGAGGGGCCGTTCGGATAAAGAGATCGGCCAGGCTTTAAGGAATAGGATAAAACAAATACCCGGGGTTTCAAAGATTGATATTTCAACCGGTAATCCTATAGGCAGGATGATTACCGGAACCGGCGGCAAAGCAATTCAGGTTGAGATAATCGGCAATTCTTTTAATGAAACATACGCGGCGGCCGACAAGATAAAGAATATAATGGAAAAAATACCCGGAGCAGTTGACGTGGCGATATCCCGGGAATTTAATCGTCCGGAATTAAAGATTGAAGTGGACCGGGAGAAATCAGCCAGTTTAGGTTTAAGCATGAATAATATCGCTAACAGCCTTAAGACCTATATTCAGGGTTCCACCGCCACTAAATACCGGGAAAAAGGCGATACTTATGATATTTATGTCCAGGCAGAAGAAGAATCGCGCAAGAATATAGACGATATTGAAAATATGGTTATTGTTTCTGCGTCTACACAAAAGCAGGTTAAGTTGTCGAACATAGCCAGGATTATTGAATCTTATGGGCCCTTAGAGATCGAACGCCAGAATCGCGAAAGGGTGGTCAGGGTTGAGTGTAATATTTACCAGCGTTCATCGGGTGAAGTCATCGAAGATATAAAAAAAGAATTACAGAAAACAACCTTTTCTTCCGAGTTGATGATAAATTTCGGAGGCGAGGCAGAAGAACAGAAGAAATCTTTCTTGGACCTGGCCCTTTTATTGGGACTGGGGATAATCTTGGTTTATATGATCATGGCTGCTCAATTTGAATCCCTGCTGGATCCTTTTATCATTATGTTCTCTATACCTTTTACTTTTATCGGGGTTATCCTGGCTTTTATTTTAACCGGGACAACTTTAAATATTGTTAGTTACCTGGGAATAATCATGTTGATGGGCATAGTAGTAAATAACGCCATTGTTTTGATCAGTTATATTATAATCCTCAGGGCTCGGGGCCAGTCCATGTATGATGCGGTTACTAATGCCGGAAAGGACAGGCTCAGGCCGGTATTAATGACTACCATTACTACTTTGGTCGGGCTGCTGCCATTAGCTATATCCAAAGGCGAAGGGGCTGAATCCTGGAATCCTTTGGGCATTACCATGTTCGGAGGCTTAATAGTATCAACTTTTATTACTTTGCTTTTTGTCCCTACGCTCTACGCGGTATTCCATCGCAAGTCAATAATATCCGGAGGTTATGAAAATGCTTAAAATGGTAATGATAGCTTATAATGAGGCTATAGATGATGAGGTTATGGAACTTTTGGCAAGCTGCGGGCTGAAAAACCATACTAAAATTACCGGCGTGTCCGGCCGTGGTTTTGCCTCCGGAGTCCACATGGGCAATGGTATCTGGCCGGGCAGGAATAATATTTTGTATGTGGCTTGCGAAGATAAGCAGGCTAAACAGTTCCTCTCTTGTGTTAAAGAGATAAGAAAAGAGTTGGGCCGGGAGGGGATCAAGGCTTTTCTGCTTCCTCTTGAAGAACTTACCTAGATTTTTATTGCCTGCCAGGTAATTCCGATATAGAATAAACATACTAAAATGCACTAAAAGGGACAACGACTATTTTTCTATTTCTATAAATAAAAATAGTCGCTGTCCCTGATTAAATACAGGAGGAAATTATGGACTGGGGAATGCAAAACCGTTTAAGTAAATTGATCCAGCCGGATGGCAAATGTTTTTTTATGCCTATCGACCACGGCTATTTTCAGGGCCCGACCCGCTGCCTGGAGAAACCAGCCTTGACTATTAAACCATTGTTGCCATTTTGCGACGCGCTTTTTGTTACCCGCGGGGTGTTAAGGTCGGCAATCGCCCCTGAAATTAATAAACCGATTATATTAAGGGTTTCCGGCGGGACAAGTATGGTCGGTAAGGATTTGGCTGATGAAGGATTGACAACTTCTATAGAAGAGGTTATCCGGTTAAATGTTTCTGCAGTAGGGGTTTCGGTTTTTGTGGGCAGCGACCATGAAAAACAAACTCTTTTAAATTTAGCCAGCTTAGTTAATCAGTGCGAGGCTTACGGGATACCGGTTATGGCGGTAACTGCGGTTGGCAAGGAATTAGAAAAACTGGATGCCAGGTATCTGGCTCTATCTTGCCGGATCGCCGCGGAATTAGGAGCCCGGGTAGTAAAGACATACTGGTGTAAGGAAGATTTTGATAAGGTGGTTTGCGGCTGCCCGGTCCCGGTCGTGATCGCCGGAGGCCCGAAATGCGAAACCGAAAAGGAAGTTTTTGAATTTGTCCACGACGGTATGCAAAAAGGGGCCATCGGGATAAATTTAGGAAGAAATATCTGGCAGAGTGAGCATCCGGTGGCTATGGCGAAGAGCTTATGGCAGATCGTGCATGAAAAGGCTAATGTGAAAAAAGCCCAGGAGATATTTAACGAGACCAGAAATAAGGGATAAATAATATGCGGGTAGTGATGTATTATAACAACCGGGATGTCCGGATCGAAGAAATGCCAAAGCCTAAGATCGGGCCCGGTGAAATATTAGTTAAGGTTAATGCCAGCGGTATCTGCGGTAGCGACGTGATGGAGTGGTATAGGATTAAAAAAGCGCCTTTGGTATTGGGCCATGAAATTGCCGGGGAGATCGCTGAGGTAGGCAAGGATGTTCCGCGGTATAAAGTCGGCGACAGGGTTTTTGTTTCTCATCATGTCCCCTGTAATACCTGCAGGTATTGTTTAAGCGGCCAACATACCGCCTGTGAGACCCTGCATACCACTAATTATTTCCCGGGTGGATTTTCCGAATACATCCGGGTGCCTGCTTTAAATGTTGACCGGGGGGTATTTTTACTACCGCCGGAGTTGTCTTTTGAGGAAGCTACTTTTATTGAGCCTTTAGCTTGTGTTTTACGCGGGCAGATCTTGGCTGGCTTACAACCCGGTCAAACCGTGCTTATTTTAGGCAGCGGAGTTTCCGGGTTGCTCCATCTGTTAACCGCCCAGGCCCTGGGAGCAGGCAGGATTATTACTACCGATATCCAGGAATACCGCATGAAAAAGGCTAAAGAATTAGGAGCTGATCTGGTTATAAATGCTAAAGAAGATATACCCAAGTCTGTTTTGGCTGTTAATGAGAACAGGTTAGCTGACTTGGTAATTATTTGTGCCGGGAGTTTATCAGTTTTCAAGCAGGCCTTACAGAGTGTTGACCGGGGAGGTACGGTCTTATGTTTTGCGCCTACTGAGCCAGGAATCGACCTTCCTTTACCGGTAAATGATTTTTGGCGGAAAGGTATTAAAATCATGCCCTCTTATGGGAATAGCCCGGCTGATGCGGTAATGGCCATAGATTTACTTAGGTCTGGCAGGATTACAGTAGCCAGGCTGATCACTCATAGATTGTCTTTGGAAGAAGCTGCTTTAGGATTCCGCCTGGTTTCTGAAGGAAAAGACTGTATTAAAGTCATTTTGTCTAATTTAGCCTAACCGTAGTATTTTCTAAGAGTTTAACTTCAACTAAAAATAATATTGACAAAGACAGGTTGTTTTTATATAATATTTTCTTACCAATATAGTAAAATTTTACTATTAAGGAGAGCTTTTATGGATTGGGAGCAGAAAGTAAAAGATAGATTTCAGGCAATGACCTTAAAAATACCGGTTTTCCATCGGCATATAACCGAAGAAGCAGTAACTAAAAAGGCCAAAGAGAATGCTTTGGCTAGGAATTCCCGGAATGTGAATGAGGAAGATGTAATTAGCGCCTTTTTTTCCGAAGTCCCCCCGGCTTTTTACAGTATGATGGTCAGGCTTCTGGAGCAGGCTGGTTTTGACTATAGAAAGTACGGATTTCCTAAAAACACGGATCAATACAGATAAAAGAACGGATTCTCGCGGATGAAAATAGCGGTTATAGGGGCTGGGGCGATCGGAGGTCTGGTTGCCGGATATCTGAAATTTAAAGAAGCTGATGTTTCTTTAGTCAGCCGCGCTCAGGCCAGGGATATAATTAAACAAAAAGGGATAAAGATCAGCGGGGCCAGGGGCAACATTAGCGTAAAAATTGACGTGTCAGATAGGTTGGATTATCGTCCGGACCTGGCCATCTTGGCAGTTAAGACCCAAGATGTCATTAAGGCGATCAGGGACAACTCGGAATTTCTGAAAGACGCGGCTATTTTAACTGTGCAGAATGGGGTCCAGGCCGATCATATCGTTGCCAGGTATATCCATAAAGAAAATATTATCTCAAGTATCATTATGTTTGGTTCAACTTCGCTTAGCCCGGGTGAAATAAACCATAATTTTGAAGGGGATTGGATTATTGGCAACTTATTTTCTAAAAATAACAAGAAAGTCTTAGAAATCCGTAAGGTTTTAGAAAGTGTTTTCCCGATTCACGTAGCTGAGAATATTCAGGGGATGAAATATCTTAAGATTTTTGTCAATTCCAGCAATTGTTTTCCGGCGATACTTGGCATAAGTATGCAAGAGGCTTTCCGAAACCTGAATATAAGCCGGATCAGTATCAGTGCCTGGAAAGAAGGCTTAAATGTAATAAACTCGGCCGGGGTAAAACTGGAGTCTTTGCCGGATTTTAGTTTAGACCGCCTGGCCAGATTAACTGCCCTACCCACCGATGAAGGAGCTAAGATTTTTTCGGGGATCATGGTTAATTTAAGCCGGGAGCCGCTTTATGGTTCGATACTCCAGAGTATAAAAAGAGGCAGGCCCTCGGAGATAGATTATATTAACGGCGAGTTTATCCGTCTGGCCAGGAGGAACGGAACTCCGGTCAATTTAAATGTAAAACTCGTTGAAATGGTGCATCAGGTAGAAAAGAGCGGTAAATTTTTTACCAAGGCAGAATTGATCAGCAGCACAAAGGAGTTGTTTGATTAAAATGAGCGAAGTTAAAACCCCTTTTCCTAAATTAAAACTCACTGTAACCGGAGTTTTCGGCGAATGCTATCACGGGTATAAGATCGGTGCTGAATTATTTCTTGAAGATTTTACTCATCCGCCTAAGCATTTTTGTTTAGGCTTAGGCCACGCGCTTTTTCCGGTGATTTACGCTTTGAGTTTCGGGGCTAAATTCGGTTTTAGGGATAATCAGCGCACACTTTTAGTTACCTGCCCTGACGGTGGTAAATTGGAATTTAAGGCTGAGATTTTAGATAGCCTTGGTAAAGTAGAAACTCTGCCTAAGGATCCAGAACATAAGTTTAGCCCTAAAAAAATGGTCATTGAAGTAGTTAAGGCTAAAGGTAAATGCACTTTTGGCTATAAGGTCGGGGATAAATGGGAGACTTTAGGGTTAAAATGTATCCCGGATTTTTGCGGAGCGGCTTTTCATACCGCTTTCCCGGCGCTTTTTGCCTTGAATTTCGGGGCTAAATTCTGTTTTATGCCTGACCCGAATTCCATTGATACGGTTACCTGCCCTGATGGCGGCAATATTGTATTTAAGGTAACCAGGGTTGAAGATAAAAAGGAATAAATATGCCTAAAAAAAGACGCGTAGTGATAACTGGAATCGGGGTGATTTCCCCCAATGGTATCGGCAAGGATAATGCCTGGGGAGGGTTTATCTCCGGTAAATCCGGGGTGAAAAAAGTCGGAGAATTTGACGTATCTTTGTTTAATACCAAGATCGCTGCCCAGGCCAGTGATTTTGACCATTTTAAATTCGGGTTGACTCATGATGAAGCTGTGCGTATGGACAGGTATGTGCAGTTTGCGGTTGTTTCAGGCCAAATGGCTTTAAAAGACAGCGGTTTGAATTTATCCAAAGAAAACCCCCAAAGCATAGGTGTATGTTTAGCCAACGCTATATGCGGGACAAAATACATGGAAGAGGAATTCGCCCTGGTTACCGATGATGGCAAAAAACCGATCGATCCTTCTTTGGTCAGGCCGGATCTATACGATGCCGCGATGTTTAATACTCCTTCTATTGAAATCTCCGCCAGGTACGGGTTAAAAGGTATCTGCGATACCCTTTCTACCGGATGCACCGCCGGGACCGATTCACTGGGATTTGCATTAGAAACTATTCAGGACGGCGAACACGATATAATGTTTGCCGGAGCGTCTGAGGCTCCGATTACCCCGATCACTTTCGGGGCATTTGATGTGGTCAGTGTTTTGTCATCCCGCAATGACTTACCCGAGGCGGCCAGCCGTCCGTTTGATAAAAAACGCGACGGGTTTGTTTTATCTGAAGGTGCGGGAATCCTCATCCTGGAAGAATTAAATCACGCTTTAAAACGCAACGCCCGGATTTATTGCGAGATAACCGGATTCGGCACCAGCTGTAACGCTTTCCATATGACCGATCTTCCGGCTGATGGCGCGGCCATGTCCAGCTGCATAGATTTAGCCTTAAAAGACGCCGATACAAAACCCGGCGAAATTGATTATATCAATGCTCATGGTTCATCTACCCGGATGAATGACATTTTTGAGACCAATGCTTATAAAACTATCTTTGGTGATTATGCCTATAAACTTCCCATTAGTTCCTTAAAGTCTATGATCGGCCATCCCTTGGCTGCGGCTAACGCGATAGAGATGACCATCTGTGCGATGATCTTTGAAAAAAACATTCTGCCCCCAACTATTAACCAGGAAGAAAAAGATCCCTTATGCGATCTGTATTATATACCTAATCAAGCTATCTCTAAAAAAATAAACACTATTATGAAAACGTCAAGCGGTTTTTCCGGAATTCATTCTACATTGATCTTAAGGAGATTTAATGGCTAAGATCGCGGTTACCGGTATCGGAGTAGTCGCTCCTTCGGGAATCGGCAAGCGCCAGTTTTGGGCAAATATAAAATTCGGCCGGCCATTTATTAAAGAGATCACCCGCTTTGACGCTTCCAGATACCCGTCGCATATTGCCGGCCAGATCGATGATCTGGATAAATACACCCATGTATCTGAGCGGCTCTTAAAAAAGATCGATGTTTTTTCACATATGGCATTGATCGCCTCAGAAATGGCGCTCCAGGATTCCGGTATTGATATTAAGAAAGAAGACCCGAATTTAATCGGGATTTTTCTGGGCAATGCAATTGGCGGTTGGCTTTATGCTGAGACAGAGCTTAGGGATTTATATATTGAAGGCCGGGAAGGAGTTTCTCCTTACATGGCCTCGGCCTGGTTTCCGGCAGCGCCCCAGGGCCAGGTTTCGATCTACTACGGGATAAAAGGATTCAGCAAGACGGTGGTTGCTGATCGGGCCAGCTCTTTAATGGCCATTGGTTATGCCTGCAAGGTTTTGAGTAAGAATAAACTAAATATGATCCTTTCCGGGGGCATGGAAGCCCCGGTTACCCCTTACTCGCTTTTATGCTGTAATACTTATGGCGGATTATCCGAGGATAATAACCATCCTCAGTCTGCTTATCGGCCGTTTGATAAAAAGCGTTCAGGTTTTGTTATCGCCGAAGGTTCCGGGGTTATGGTTCTTGAGAATATCCCCCGGGCCAAAGAAAGAGGGGCTGATATCAGGGCGGTTATTTCTGGTTATGGCACCACCTGCGACGGAGTTGACCGGATTGACCCTGATTCTAAGGGCGAAGAATTATCCAGGGCGATTAAAATGGCTCTGGCCGACGCCCAGGCTAATATTAATGAGATAGGCTACATTAGTTTGGATGGTTTAGCTTTGGATATCTGGGATAATAGCGAGATTCAGGCTTTAAAAAATGTTTTTGGTTCCCGGCTTAAAGATATCCCCTTGAGTTGCCCGAAGTCGGCGTTCGGAAATTTACTGGGCGCCTCCGGAGCGATCGATGCGATAATTACTATCTTGGCAATGGAAAATAGCTTGCTGCCGCCGACTTTAAATCTGGATGAGCCGGCTATAAAGGGGTTAGATTATGTAATTAAAGAAGCCAGGCCTAAGGAGATTGATAAGGCTTTAGTGATCTCCCGGGGCAGGGGCGGGATCAATGCTGTTTTAGTGGTTGAAAAAGGAGATAGAAAATGAAGATTTTATTTGTGATGCCAAAAGTAGGCGCCTGGGCAACCCATGGAACACATCGGTCGCCGAATCAGCTTTACGCCCATTGGGCAGCCTATGTCAGGGAACGCGGATATGAAGATGTTTCGGTTATTGACGGAAAGGCCCACGAAACTCCCATGGAACAATTAGTGGAAGAGGTAAAACAGATTAATCCCGATGTGGTAGTTATGGGCGAGCAACTGCATGGTTATGGCGGTTATGGCGTCTTGCGTCACTTTAGAGATGCTGTCCAGAGGATCAAAAAAGCCCTGCCCAGAACAAAGATTGTTTTGGGTGGGTTGTGGTATTCTGCAATGCCTTCGCATACCTTAGAAGAGAATCAGGAGGTAGATTTTGTGGTTATGGGCGAAGAAGAATCATTTGGGGATTTGATTGAGGCGATCGACAAGAATAAGCCGCTTAAGGATGTGGGTGGAGTAACCTCCCGCATTGACGGAAAAATTGTTATGGGGCCGCATAAGCCGCTTATGGATGACCTGGATAAGCTTCCTCTTCCCGCCTACGACCTCTTTCCTATGGATAAATACGTCGGGCACACCTACTGGAAGCCTTTCGTAGATATGGTTACCTCCCGGGGCTGTCCATCAGCCTGTACCTTTTGTTATGAATGGGATCAGTTTGACCCCCGCTCTCCATCTGATTTTCTAAAATGGCGGGCAAAATCTCCGGAACGGGTGATCGAAGAGTTAGAGCTATTACACAAAAAATATGGGGTTAAGGTAGTAGTTATTCAGGATGATAATTTTAATGTTGATCCTAAAAGGGTGCAAAGGTTCTGCGAGCTGAAGAAAAAAAAGGATATTCCGATAAAATGGGTTTCTTTGGGCCGGGCCATTGACTGGGTCAACTGTGAGTCAATTCTACCGCTGATGAAAGAAACCGGTTTGTTTATGGGCGTATTCGGTATAGAAGTCACCACCCAATCCGAACTTAAAAAAATCGCTAAAGGCATTACTATCGAGCAGATAAAAAAGACCATTGAGATCCTGCGCAAAAACGATATCGCGATAGTCGCGGATATTATGATGGGCTTTGATTATGACACCGAAGCGATCATCAAGCAGCGTTTTGAGTTTACAGATATGGTTGATCCGGATATTCTCTGGGTCGGGTATGTTACTCCGGCCCCTAATTCACCGATGTGGAAGATAGCATTAAAAAAGAAATGGATTGATACTAAAAAGGTAGATTTCAGCCAATGGGATTTTTTGCATCCGGTGATCCCTACTGATTATTTAAACACCGAAGACTTAGGGAGGTTAGGTTCCTGGTGTATGCGGGAGTTTTTCTCCAAGCCCGGAAGGATCAACCGGATCATGGAGAGCAATTTTGATCCCTTAGCCAAACTATGTTTTCAGGATGTTATGGCTGGGGTAGGTAAGTGGGAAGCCGGAGCAACCAAAGGCGAAACCCATATTTAAACTATTGCCAGTAGGGACTGTCCCCGTAGAGGGCTATATGCGGAGGCTGGTTAGGGGACTGTCCCACGATAAGATAGATATTTACCGCTATAATAGTAGGAGGCAGTTATGGAGACCAAACAAAAAATTGTAGACACCTTGGTTAATTTACTTAAGGTAAAGCCGCAGGAACTTAAAGAAGGGGTAACTCTTCAGGAGAGCATTGGTGTTGATTCAACTGAAATGGTTGAGGTAGTGATTGCTATGGGTAAATCTTTCGGGATAAAGATAGATACCAAGGAAATCACCAAACTTTCTACTCCGGAAGATATTGTTAAAACCGTTGAATCAAAACTGAACTCGAAATGAAGATCGTAGATCTAAGCCTTCCTATTGATGAAACTGCTTTTGAGGTCCATCAGGTGGATATTGAAAGGGTTTCTCATAAGGAGGGGGTCGAAAAGTTCAACCGGGTGATCATGGGTAAGACTTTTCTCGGGCAGATCAAATATCTCCTGGGAAAGCGAATATTGAAAAAAGAAGATCTCCCTGACCAGGAATTTTTATCTTTAGAGATTGTTCATGCTCCGGTTCATGTCGGGACCCACCTGGATTATTCATTTCATTACGGCTCAAAATCAGAGAATCGCGTATCCAAAACCGCGGATGAGATCCCACTTGAATGGTGTTATTCAAACGCGGTGAAGATCGACCTCTCTTATAAAAAACCCAACGAGGTAATTACTTCGGCTGATATAGAATCCGGATTAAAAAAAATTAATTATACTCTAAAATCACTGGATATAGTGTTGTTGCGCACAGGAGCAGATATACTTTACGGAACGCCTAAGTATTTTAGCGATTATCCCGGAGTGGATGTTTCGGCGATCGATTTCATTTTGGACCGGGGGATAAAAATTTTTGGCGTTGACACTATGGGTATTGACCGGCCATACCGTTTTATGCTCGCGGAATTTTTAAAAACCCGGGATACTAAAAAATTTTACCCGGCGCATTTTTACGGCCGTAAACGCGAATTTATCCATATTGAACGCCTGGCAAATTTAGATAAAATCCCCGACATTGGCTTTAAGATAATTTGTTTTCCGGTTAGGATAAGACAGACCGGGGCAGCATGGTCGCGCGTTGTAGCCCTTGTTTAATATTAACCGGTGTTACAGCCAGGGACTGTCCCCGTTTTTTGGGGACTGTCCCGCAACAAGATAAGTCTAAAATCGGGAAATACGCCAACAAAGGAGAAAAAGATGGGACATACATGTAATTCGGTGATCATCAATGCTTCGTACGACAAGGTTTTTGACATCTCTAACGACATCCCGCGCTGGACCGAGCTTTTTGGAGGAGAATATAAGAAAGTTGAAATAGTCAAGAAAGATGCTGATAAAATAACCTTCCGGCTTACTGATGATGAAGGCAAGTCCTGGCAATCCTGGCGCCTATTATTTAAAGGTAATTATTTTACTTATTCTGAGAGGGAAGAACCTAAACTTCCCTTTAAATATATGAAGATCGTCTGGTTATATACGCCCAAACCTGACGGTATAGAGATGGTTTGGATTCAGCATTTTGAAATGGATGATAAGGCCAAGTTTAACGACCAGCAGGTTGAAGGCTTTATCAATAAGCATTCCCAGGATAACCTTAAGATCTTCAAGGAAGTCATAGAGAAAGAAGTAAAAAAGAATTAACCGGAGGAGATATGCCTAAAGACTTGAAAGGTAAAACCGCGATTGTAACCGGAGCCAGCCGCGGAATCGGCAAGGCTATTGCCCAGACTGTAGCTAGTCTGGGGATTAATTTAGCAATTGCTGCCCGTCAGGAAGGCCCTTTAAAAGAAACTGCCGAAGAGATCCGCCAGAAATACAAGGTAAGGGTTTTGGCTGTGCCTTGCGATGTAACTAAATTTGAAGATTTAGAAAGCCTGGTAAATAAAACCAAAGAAAATTTTGGCGAAATAGACATCTTGATCAATAACGCCGGAGTATCCAGCCAGTACCCTTTTGAAAAGCAGCCGTTTGAGGATTTTGAGCGATTAGTGCATACCAATTATTTGGGTTATGTGCGTTTGATCCGCCTGGTAATAAACGACATGATAAAGAATCAATCCGGGGCGATCATTAATATGGTTTCCGGCTCAACCCTTTGCGATCCCCTGCCCAGGAATTTTCTGGTTTACAGCTCTTTAAAAGTAGGCTTAAGGGCATTTTCTAAAGGATTATTCTGGGAGCTGCGCGATCACGGGATCAAGATCACTTCGATCTTACCCGGAGTAACAGATACAGATCTAACCGGAAAATTACAAGAGATCACTGCGGACACTTCAAGATTGATGACGACCGAGGCGATTGAGAATGCGGTTAAGTTTGCTTTGACTGTACCGGCGAATGTCTGTCCTTTGGAGATCGCGGTGATCAATCAGCAGACGCCCTGGACTGCGCCGGTAATACCTTTTAAGCAGGCGCACCCAGGAAAGTAAGGGAGAATAAAAATGGATAAACAGGATGTAAAAAATCTGAAGAAACGCTATCTGATCTGGCTGTATAAAACCACTAAAGACGCATTTGACCGGTATGAGCGTAGATTTACCCAGATGGATATTGATAAGGAATTGCTCTGCGAGGTTGAAAAAGAACTTAAAACGGCTTATATGCCCGAAGATAAAAAAGAACTGGAGAAATTCGTTAATGACTTTATGAATTATATCGATGAAAAAGAAAAACAGTGCCTGGATTTAAAATACAAAGGCAAAAAGATCAATCCTGAATTCCTATTCCTGGATGTAAAGCTTCAGGCGACTGAAAGAATCATCATCAATGAGTTAGGTAAAAAAGCCCTGGAAGAGATCAAGGAGCTTTATGAACAGGAGATGATTAACCGGATCATCAAGAGTACGGAGCATAAATGATAATAGACTCTCACAGCCACTGGCTACCGGAAGAAATAATAACTAATGCCCATTTTTTCTCTAATGCCTGGGGGGATATTGAGTCTCAGATCAAGGCGATGGTTGAAGCAGGGATTAATCAGGCAGTTTTAAGCTATCCTACAACAGACGCGCATTTAAAATTAGGCGGACTAGATAGGTTAGCTCGGATCTATAACGATAATATCGCCAAGATAATCAAGCGTTATCCGGATAAATTTATTGGCGCCGCAGTCTTACCGGCGGATAATCCTTCGCAGATGCTTGATGAGTTAAAGCGGGCAACTCAGGAATTAGGGTTTAAAGCGATTTCCCTCGCTAGCAGTTATAATGGAACATATCTTGATGATAGCCGTTTCCTTCCTATATTTCGAGAAGCTGAGGCCTTGCGTCTGCCGATTTTTGTACACTCCCAGATAATCGATCCCATCGGAGTTGAACGGGTAAAAGACCCGCTTCTTACCCCGGTGATCGAATACATATTTGATACTGCTATTTGTGTTGGAAAACTGTTGATGGCCGGTATACTTAAAGATCTTGAGGCTACGCTGATTTTTGGCTATTTTGGCGGTGCGCTGCCGTTTCTTGAACACCGTTTTGATACCACCTACCAGATGCTGCGCGGGATGAACTTTGTCAAAGACTTGGGGGGATTGCCTACGGAATTCCTGAAGAAGATTTACGTGGATACCGGAGGAGACCGTAATAAAGCAAATATCGATATAGCTGTTTCATTTTTTGGCGCGAGCCATGTGGTTTGGGGTAGCGATTGGCCGGCGAAAAAAGATATTAGTTCTGGGATTAAAGCGGTACAGGAGCTGGATATTCCCCAGGCGGATAAAGATAAAATTTTAGGCGGTAATTTAGCCCAAATGTTCAGCGCGCGCAGTGAAATACCCTAAAATAAGACCGATAACGAGAAAAATTGACAGATTAATTAACTTGATAAGTAAGTAAATATTGCTGGTTTTTAAAGCGTGTTTTAAGGGAGAGTAAAGAGATGTCCATTGGTACGGTAAAGAAAAAAGCAATACATGCGCCGCAGGTTTTAAACGAACCTATTCAGTATCTTAAGCCTGGTTCTTTTTCCAGGGGGATAAGCTTGGATTTGGATAACCATACCCTTTTGTTTATTTCCGGAACGGCCAGCGTAAATAAGAATGGGAAGACAGTTTATCCGGGTAATTTTACAGCCCAGGCCAAGCGGACATTTAAAAATCTTACTGCCTTGCTTAATTCCGAAGGAGCAGGTTGGAAGGACGTCGTAAGGACTACTTGCTATTTGGCTGGAATGTGTAATTACGATACTTTTAATAAAGTCAGGAACCAGTTCTATGCTCATTACAAGTTGGATCCTTTGCCTGCGAGCACCTGTGTCGAGGCAAGGCTCTGCCGTCAAGATTTACTCGTGGAGATTGAGTTAATTGCCGTTATTAAAAAGGTCAAATAATCAAGGAGAAGCTAATATGCCGATGAAGAAAGATGTACATTTAACGGGTAAGGATTTGACTCAGATGGTCCAACTCAGGCCCCAGGACGTCGGCAAATACGCTATTGTTCCCGGTCCCAAGGACCGGCTGGATGTTTTAATGAAGAAAATTGAAAACCCGGTAAAGAATTTCTCCTTTATGGAATATACTATGTATACCGGCACGTTCCAGGGGATCAAGATAACTGCGATAAATGGCGGCAGATTTTCTACCGACACTTCTATTACTACTGAAGTTATGTGTAATGCTGAGATAGCGAATATTATCCGTGTCGGAACCTGCGGCGCCTTAGATGAAAATATCCAGGTCGGGGATTTAGTGGTAGTAGATACGGTGCTGCGCGGCGATGGCGTAACCCCTTATTATGTGGATAAGGATTTTAAGACAGCTGCAGACAAGAAGATCTCAGATACTTTATTCGCAGTGGGCAAGGATATGGGAATTAAAATTCATCGCGGATGCGCCTGGACCACCGACGCGCTTTTGCGCGAGACCAGGGATATTGTTGAGGCTAAGCGCCAAGAAGGCGCGATTGCAGTGGATATGGTCTCTTCAGCCCTTCTGACCATTTGCCAGACTTACAATATTAAAGCCGGCTCGATCCTGGCGGTAAGCGATAATGTAATTACCGGGGAAATGGGTTTTATGAATCCGCTTTATTATATGGCTGAGACTAAGTTGATTGATATCGCATTAGAAACTGTAAAAAGATTGGAAGGAAGATAATGAAATTTTCGCCATTATTCTGGCCGATTCGATTTGAAAAAGGTGTAATATATGTTCTAGATGAAACTGCCCTGCCAGATAAATTAACCTATATGAAGGTAAAGGATTATAAACAGGCCTGTAAGGCGATCAAAGAAATGAAAACCCGGGCGGTTGGCCAGGTATTATTGGTAATGTGCACTTTTTTGCTTGAAATAAGCAAAATTAATAAAACCGGAAATATGTTGCCGGTTCTGGAAAAAGTATCTTCGGCGATTAACGCGGCTCGTCCTACCTTGCCCTTTAAAATGCTCACGGATATGGTGTTGGGCTGGGCTAAGCAGAGCCTGCCCTTAGAAAGAAATATCTTAGGATTTTTAGAGATGCTTAAGAATAAACGGATCCAGCAGGCTAAAGAAGCGGCGCTTTTATTAAAGGATAAGGACGTAATTCTTACTCATTGCAATATCAGCGGCCTGATGCCTTTAATCGGAGAATTCTGCCGTAAACAGAGTAAAGAATTGAGTTTTTTTGTTACTGAAACCAGGCCCTATCTGCAAGGTTCTCGTTTGAGCGCCTGGGAATTAAAACATTCCGGTTTTGAAGTTACGATTATTTCAGATAATATGGCAGCCCAGGTAATGTCGGAAGGAAGAATCAATAAGATTATTGTCGGAGCTGACCATTTGGCCGGTAACGGCGATATTGCCAATAAAATCGGAACTTTTCAGTTGGCTATATTAGCCAGGTATTTTAAAATACCGTTTTTTGTGCTCTGCCCGCCGAAATCTTCTGTCAAAACCGGTAAAGAGATTAAAATAGAGATCCGGCCGGATAAGGAACTTCTGGAATTCTGCGGACGGCGTATCGCGCCTAAAGGAGTAAAAGGATATTATCCGGCGTTTGATATCACTCCGGCCGGGTTCATTACTAAACATATTTACCTGGATATAAAAAGATGATCTTTAATCCGGAAAAAATCCTTAAGAAAGAAATAATTGATATCGGCAGAAAATTGTATGATCTGCGCCTGGTAGTTGCCCGCTCCGGGAACTTAAGCGCCAGGCTGGATGGTCAATATATCCTGGTTACTAAAAGCGGAACCAGCCTGGGTAATCTGACCTTAGACGATATTATTAAAGTTGATTTAAACGATCCCGAGGATATTAAAGGTAAGCCGGTAACTTCGGAATTTCTTCTGCATAGTCAGATTTACCAGAATTTTTCCCGCAAGGCAATTATTCATTGTCACCCGACTTTAATTAATGCTTATTTTGCCGTAACCTCTGAATTAAAAGCCCTGACTTTTGAAGGCCGGCTTTATTTGGGAAATGTCCCGGTTATCCCGCAAGACACTCCGGCGATAACCAACTTAGAGCCGGTGATTCAAGCCTTGAAAAACAGCAATATCGTAGTTATAAAAAACCACGGGTTGGTTTCTATAGCGGATAAATTCAGCGATGCCTTGTATCTGGTTGAGGCATTGGAGGAAACAGTTAAAACCGCGGCGGTTGCCCGTTTATTCCAAAAAGATATCCTGGATGACCTGGATAAAGAACTTAAAAATAGCTTTAATCAGGATGATGCGTTCTTAATGTTTTCGAAAGAACATATCCAGGCGATTGTGGATCTGGTAAATAAAGACGAGGCAATTGCCAAAAAAGGCGCTGAATTAGATTTAACTCTGCAGTTGGCAATAAAATTAGACGCTCAGGACCTGGTTTATAAATTTAATTTTGAAAAAGGTAAAATAACTAAATTCGATTTTGACGATAACGCCCCCTTCATTATTTCCGCTCCCGCGGATATATGGGAAGCGGTATTTTTAGGTAAGCTCGATCCTTTTGTGGCTACTACTCAGGGTAAGATGAAATTAAAGGGCGAATTTGCCAAGCTCTCCCGTTGGTATGTGCCTTTTAACCGATTATTTGAACTCTTCAGACAGGTTAAAATAAAATGATGGCAGCGTCTATACAAAAAATAATTAATCCTTCAAATTCTGAGATTATCGCTGAAATACCATTAGCTCAATCTAAGGACCTGGAATTGGTTTTAACTCAAGCCCGGCAGGCATTTGATCAGGGCCCCTGGCTAAAGCTTCCCTTAAAAGAGCGCAAAGAATTAATTCTAAATATATCCCGGGGGATATTGGATAAGGCTGGCGAGTTAGCGAACTTAGAGACTTTAAATACCGGAAAGCCGATTAAGGAATCTACCTTTATGGATATACCATCCAGCGCCAAGGTTTTTGAATATTTTGCCAATAATTTAGAAAGACTATTAGAATCCGAGACCGTACAATTAGAAAATGCTCAAAGCCGGCTGGTGCGCGAGCCAAGGGGAGTGGTCCTTTTAATCGTACCCTGGAATTATCCTTTATTAATTGCTTCTTGGAAGATGAGCCAGGCCCTGGCGGCGGGAAATGTTGTGATTTTAAAGCCTTCAAGCCTAACTCCCTTGACTGCTTTAGAATTAGGTAAAATAGCTTGTGGTGCCGGATTACCTGTTGGGGTAGCGAATGTGGTGAATGCCTCAGGAGATTCAGTTGGGGAAACGCTATGTTCAGATAAGCGGGTGGATATGATTTCTTTTACCGGAAGTAATATTGTAGGCAAAGAGATATTGGGTTATGCCTCAAAGAATGTCAAAAAATTAACTTTGGAATTAGGAGGTAAATCCGCCAGCATAATTTTAAAAGACGCGGATTTGGAGGTAGCGGTTAATAGCGCATTGTGCTCTATTTTTTTAAATCAAGGGCAGATGTGCACGGCAATGTCCAGGATCTTCATCGAAGACGATATTTACGATAAATTTGTCATAGAATTTGTCAAAAAGACTAAACAGATTAAATTAGGGCCGGGGCTGGATTATGAAACGCAGATGGGCCCGTTAATTTCTGAATCCCAGCGTAAGAAAGTATTGGGATATGTGGAGAAGGCCAAAAAAGAAGGGGCGAGGCTATTGTGCGGCGGAAAAATTCCGGGCTCGCCGGAATTAAAAAAAGGTTTTTTCTTTGAGCCAGCGGTATTGGCTGAAGTTAAGCCGGTAATGAGCGTATTTCAGGAAGAGGTCTTTGGCCCGGTAGCTATAGTAAATAAGTTTTCAAGTCCCGATGAAGTAATTGACCTGGCGAATAATTCTGATTTTGGTTTAGCTGCTTCTATCTGGACTAAAGACGCCTGCAAAGCCAATGAAATGGCTGGAAAAATAAATGCCGGGATTGTCTGGGTAAATACCTACGGCATGTTTTATCCTGAAGCGCCTTATGGCGGATTTAAACAAAGCGGTTTTGGCAAAGAATTGGGAAGAGAAGGTTTTTTAGAATACGCCCGGCTTAAGAATATTTTTGTGGATAAAACCCCTGATTCCAAGCCGTTAGTTAATTTCTGGTACGGGTTTTAATATGAAAATAGCTCAACTTTTAGAGGCCAAAGCTAAGAAATATCCCGATAAAAGCGCCTATATTTTCCGGGGCCAGCCAATTTCATTTTTAGAGCTTAAAAATAAATCTTTTCAACTGGCAAATGGTTTAAAAAGCTTAGGGATAAAAAAAGGCGATAAGGTTGCTATTTATCTTCCTAATTGGCCGGAATATATCTATGGTTATCTGGCGGCTTGGTGCTTAGGTGCGACTGTTGTGCCTTTGGATTTTATGCTTACCGAAGATGAGTTGGTCTCTTGCATAACTCATTCCGAGGCCAGCATATTGCTGGCTAAAAATAAGGCGAATGTTTCGCTTTTGGGGATCAAGAATAAATGCCCCGGCATTAAGAATATCTGCGTCTGCCAGGAGGAAGGCAATAACCTTTTATCTTTAGAGGGATTGATAAATCAGTCTGAGAATAAAAATCCCGCAGTTGAGATCCGGGATAGAGACTATGCAATCATTTTTTATACCTCCGGTACTACCGGAAGGCCCAAAGGAGTTTTAGTGAATTATCTTCAGCTAAGTGCTCCGCCCAAGGCAATGGAGTGTTTTGTTGAGGACTTAAGCGAAGATGATGTCGGGTTGTGTTCCCTTCCTTTTTCCCATTTAGGCGGGCTGATCTATATCCAGAATAACTTAGTTTACGGAATAAGCGTGGTTTTAATGGAGCGTTTTATCCCGTCGGAATTCTTAAAGAATATAGAAAAATATAAGATTACCTGTTTCTGGATGGTCCCTTCAATGTATTACGCCCTGCTGCAGATGAAAGAATTTGAGACTACTGATTTATCAAGTTTGCGCTGGATAGATATTTTCGGGGCTCCCAGTTCACCGGATGCCTTGCGTAGGTTCCATCAATATTGTCCTAAGGCCGATCTTTTGCATGGCTGGGGGTTGACCGAGACCAATGCCCCGACCACTGTGATCAAAAAAGGTTCGGATAAGATCGGTAGTGTTGGTAAACCCGCTCCCTGGATAGAGGTCAAGATATTTTCTGACCAGGACAAGGAATTACCTGCTGGAGAAATTGGCGAGATAGTGGTAAAAGGCTGGGTAGTTACCGATGGTTATTATAAAGATCCAGAGGCTACTTCGTTGGCTATGCGCAGCGGGTGGTTTCATACCGGAGACCTGGGCAGGTTTGATAATGACGCTGACCTCTATATTGTGGGTCGGAAAAAAGAAATGATTAAAGTTTCCGGAGAGATTGTTTTTGAACCTGAAGTCGAAGCAAGCTTGCTTAAAAATCCTGAAGTGGCTGAGGTCGCGGTAATCGGAGCGCCGGATGAATTAAGGGGAGAGGTTCCTAAGGCTTTTATTGTTTTAAAAGAAGGCAGCAAATTAAGCGCAGAAGATTTACGTTACTTTCTGCGCCAGCACTTGGCCCATTTTAAGATCCCTCATTATTTTGAATTTGTAAAGATGCTTCCTAAGAACCGGACCGGAAAAATTAATAAAGAGACTTTAAGAAACCCTTAATCATTAGGGACACCCGGTTAGCTAAAGCGCAGGGTGTCCCTTAATTTAGCAAGATGGGGACACCCTGCCGATTAGTTAGCAGGGTGTCCCTAATAACAGAAACAATTTATGCTCAAAAATATCAAAGAATTAACCCCCAAGGAATTAGGGGATGTTTTAAGCGACTGGAATGAGCCGCGTTTTCGCGCTGACCAAATCTTTTCCTGGATATATAAAAACGGAGTTTTAGATTTCAACCGGATGAGTAATTTATCTCCATCCTTAAGGAAACGGTTAAAAGAGGGCTTTTCTATACTGGACCTGGAATTGATAAAAAAATTGGAATCTTCCGATGGTACCCAAAAGTTGATCCTAAGGACAGAGGATAAGAATATTATAGAGGTGGCGGTGATACCCACCGATCAGAGAGTTACCGGTTGTATCTCCAGCCAGGCAGGCTGCGCCTGGGCGTGCAGTTTTTGCGCCAGCGGGATCGGAGGCTTAAAGAGGAACCTGGCAAGCGCTGAGATCTTAGAAGAGATTCTATATATAAAAGAAAATTCTGTGGATAATAGGTTGACTCATCTGGTTTTCATGGGTACCGGCGAACCCATGGATAATTATGATAACGTGATGAAAGCGATCAGGATCATTAATTCGCCCGAAACCCTGAATATTGGCGCCCGCAGGATAACCATTTCAACCTGTGGTATAATCCCCGGAATAAAAAGGTTGTCCGGCGAGGGCCTGCAGGTAGAGTTATCAGTGTCGTTGCATTCTCCGGACGATTTGGTCCGTTCCCAGCTAATGCCGGTGAATAAAAAATACCCTTTGAAAAACCTGATTTTAGCCTGTAAGGAGTATATCCAAAAGACTAACCGTCAGGTGACCTTTGAATATTGTTTGGTTGAAGGTATAAATTCGGGGTTGCCAGAAGCTCAGAAATTGGTTACAATGCTTCTGGGATTGAATTGTAAGGTTAACCTTATCCCCTTTAATCCAGCGGGCGAAAATAATTTTGCTCCTCCGGGGAAAATAAAGGTTTTATTATTCAGGGATTATCTGATAAAACATGGACTAAACGTAACCTTAAGAAAGGAACGGGGCAGAGATATTGACGCTGCCTGCGGGCAACTGAGATTGAGGACGCAAAATGAAAGATCGGAAAACAAAAATAATGCATAAAAAGAGGTTTTGGTTGTTGTTTTTTATCCTCGGTTTTTGTGTCTTGGGTTTTGGCCTTACCGGCGGGTTTAATAAGAAAATGATTTATAACATGGATTCCATCGGCAAGAATATAATCTGTTTTGGGGATAGCATTACATTTAGTAAGGGCTCTGATAAGGGTAAAGACTACCCTTCTGTGTTATCTAAATTAACCGGTTTGCCGGTGATCAATGCCGGAATAAATGAGGATACTTCCGGAGGGGGACTGAAACGCCTGGAGTCCGATGTTTTGAGCAAAGACCCGCTGCTGGTTATTATAGAATTTTCCGGAAACGATTTTTTATTTAAACTGCCTATAGCCGATACATTTAAGAATGTGGAAGAGATGATCAAACGTATACAGAGCAAAAGAGCGATGGTAGCCGTGGCTGATATTAGTTCAGGTATAATTATGGGAGAATACAAGGAAGGTTTTAGGAAATTGGCCAATAAGTATAACGCTATTTTTATACCCAGCGTTCTCAGCGGTATTGTTACCGAGCCTTCTTTAAAAAGTGATGTTATGCATCCTAACAATGAAGGTTATAAGATTGTGGCTCACCGTGTCTACCGGCAGATCCTGCCATATCTCAACCGCAATGCCTTAAGCCGCAATCTCAAGAAATAGATCAGAAAGTGCACTGCCTCTGAGGAATACCCAAAAGGCAATTTGTCAAATAAACTGCTCACTTCAATCGTACTACAATCATAAAGATCAGTCAAGGAAATAGGCCCCACCCGCTAGGTCGCGGGCTCCCTTGTGCCCCGCGCACCGCTTCGGCCTGCGTAGGCGCAGGCCTACGCTTGGCGCTCGCTGGGCCGCTCGCTTCGTGCTTTTGCCGTGCGTGTTCTGCTCGGCTTGCGGCTGGGGCTGGGCGGCGGCAGTCCCAGCTGTACACGTTGGGAGATGCGTTGACACTTCCACATTGGTAGGAGTGTCAATTTTATCATAAGTTAACCTTTTTGGACAAGTTGTTTTATCTAGTAATACTTCAATAGGCCTTTTGCCTTTTAATCTA
>JAHKAP010000009.1 GCA_018825985.1 Candidatus Omnitrophota bacterium | reverse complement strand
CTTGGCAGTTAGCCAAGGAGAAAAAACCTGATTTAGATAAACGGCTATTGATGACTCCTGCTGTTGACCTGGATTTACTGCTTAACTATTATCTTACTTTTTTTGCTCAAGGGGGTAAGAATGTGTTGACCGATCCCTTATTTTAAGAAATGGGGTCAGAATTATTTTTTTGTTTACGTATAATAAAGAATAAATAATTCTGACCCCATTTCTTTTAAAGTGGAGCTGACGAGATTCGAACTCGTGACCCCCTCGTTGCGAACGAGGTGCTCTCCCAGCTGAGCTACAGCCCCGGAATTTTTATCTTCCATCCTGAGCTACCCTTAACAGCCTTAAAGAACGCAGTATCTCCAGCGGCCTGAAGAAAATATTGTATTCATGGACCACTGCGCACCAACAGGTAGGACAATCCCTTCTTCTTACCCGCTTAAGCAAGCTCCTGTACTCTGAAGAGTGGATTATCTCACCCAGGCTTTTATCCCTTAACGAGCCCGCTCCTTCCGCCTTAAGATAATAGCACGAACCCAGGGTACCGTCAGGAAAAATATTAGTAGTCAGCCCGCCGCCAAAACAGGTTGTCCCTTTCATTTTCGGATCAAGAAAATACCTGGCGATATTACGGCTAAAAAAAGAAGACATCCTGATCCAACCGGGATATTTATTTATAAAACGATCGATGTCCGCATTTAAACAACCCAATTTATCCTTAGGGATAGTCAATTTTCCGGCCATATCCTGATTGCGGATCTGATTAATAAAAAAAGGCTGCAGGGCAACGCTATCCAGAGTATTTTTTTTGGCGTAATTAAATACCTCATCCAATTTATCATAATTCATCCCGCTGACCACGGCTACGATACCTAAATGATAATTAGATATACTCTTATATTTCTTTAAAAATTGTATCCCGGAGTCAACTTTTTGAAAACAATCGGGATTATTGCGTATTTCGTTATGTAATTCACCAGGGAAATCCAGCGAGATATGGATATGGTCAACTCCGCTTAAAGCCAATTCCCTGGCTTTTTCTTCGGTAATCAAGTTGGCATTAGTTACCAAACCTACCACAAACCCTAAATCTTTACAATACC
This sequence comes from Candidatus Omnitrophota bacterium, assembly GCA_018825985.1. GTDB lineage: Bacteria > Omnitrophota > Gorgyraeia > Gygaellales > Profunditerraquicolaceae > JAHKAP01. Next base: position 16,527 of record JAHKAP010000009.1, on the reverse strand, counting down.
TGATAGCTTTAAATATATCGTCATACATCAAAGGTTCGCCGCCGGCAAAGGTAATGAATTTTGTCCCCATCTTCCTGAACTGCGGGGCAATCCTTCTAATATCTTCGATAGATAATTCCCGGTCTTTTAATTCCTGTTTATTGGCCTGGCCTAACTCACAATAATTACAAGCCAGGTTACAGCGCCAGGTAACCAGCCAACAAATCTTATATGGCTTAACCACAAAACCAAATTTAAATAGGACCACTCTGAAAAATACTACCCAGAGTTCAGAAATTACTTTAACTAAATTAATTATTTTCCTCATTTTAATCTCGTTTATCCGGTATATACATCCGGCAGTATTTACAGATTATCGGGAACCGGTTGTTTTTTAGCGTTTTCAGAAATCCCTTAAGCTTTTCAGACCTCCAGATATCGTGAAAATCCTGCTCCAGCAAATTGCCGAAACTATAAAGCTTTTGGTGATCTCTTTGGTTTGCCTGATTAATTATACAACAAGGCTGGACGTGCCCGGTTACTAATATAAACGGCTCGTTCCAGCGCGCGCAGCAGGATGGCGGATTGACCGGCTGGATATTCTCGTTCCAATTGATAAATATATTGTGCTTCCGGGCCCTGATTAAAACCTCTCTTCTTATTTCATCGGGGATACCGGTTGAAAGTCCCTGCACTTCTTTGAATGAAAGGATATTGGTCCAAAAGATCAGGTTGGCGTAATTATATTTTTTATCCTTGGTTAGATCATGGACCAGCTCCACATATTCCGGCATCTTATGAACATTTATGCTGGTAACGATCATCTGAAACCATATCTCCGGGAAAGGCGATCTTTTCTTTTCTTTTGTATTTAGCATAACGCGGATGTTATTTAAAATTTTTTCCAGGTTCGTCCCTACCCTGATCCTGGCGTAACCATCGGGCGTAGGGTCGTCCAGAGAGACCCAGATCTTATCGATCTCAAGGTCAACTAACTTTTCGGCGGTTTCCTTATCGATCAGGTCAAAACTATCAAAAAACTCCACAAAAACAGAGCGCTTTTTTAAATACTCAAGCATCTTTAGGTAATCTTTATTTAAAAAACCGGACCCGATTCCGCTGGGTCCGGCCCATTTCAAACGCGGGAATTGATCAATAATCTTTTTAAACTCTTCAAAACTCATATCCCGGGCCGGTTCTTTCCAATAGGTATGTTCGCAGATCGCGCAGCGTAAATGGCAGCGGGTAGTAACCTCGATTTCAATAGTTTCAGGGTAAGGCCGGATAAATGAAAATAACCGGTACATCGAATCCCACAAGGCTATCCCCGAATCCCGGGTAAATAACCCTACCCAGATATGATTATATGCCATTTTAAACTTACCCTTAAGCAAAAAGTGCCATACATAGCGCATCCGGGAAAAAATCATTTTTAATAACTGCAGCCTTCTCTTATCCATTATCTATCATCCTTACTAACTGATCCTGTATATTGTAGTTAGTAGATTGGTTTTAGGGAAAACCCTAAATGCTACCTACTATCTACTACCTGCTATCCTTATAATATTTGCTCGGCAATTTTTACATCGCCGGCAGAAGTAACGTTAAGATAATCTCCTCTAAAATATACCGGATAAACCTGCTTCTGGTTATCGATCATTTTCTGGATTACATCGGTAATCTCGACCTCGTTGCGCAGGCTGGATGCCGGAGTCGAGTGGATATAATCAAAAACCGCCCGGTTAAAAAAATAATATCCCATACCGCAAAGATCGTTTTTTAACTCTTTCGGTTTCTCAACTACTTTCGAGACAAAATCACCGCTGATTTCAATCGAATAACCCTGCTTTATATAATTTTCATTACCGGTCCGCCAAACCCCTACCCCCTGAAAAAAAGAATCAGGGAACAAAAATTCGCCCCGGCATAAGCAATCGCCCAGGACCAAGGCAAAATCATCTCCGCTGATCTTATCCTGGGCGCAGCTTAAAGCATGGGCTATACCCTTAGGGCTATCCTGCTCGACAAAAAAAACCTCCTGAGTTAACCCTAAACTATTAACATAAGCAATGATCTGTTCTTTTTTATACCCCACCACAAATATAAACCTTTTAGCAAAAGGCAGCCAGAAATCGATGACATAATTTATAATCGGCTTATCCTTAACTTTAGCCATCGCCTTTGGTATCTGCCGGCCCAGCTCTTCCAAGCGATGGCCTTCTCCGGCGCATAATATCACCACGGTCTTAGACCGATCTTTTAGATCCGCTTTAATCCACATAAGATCAACCAGCCTCCCTCATCCCCTGATATAATCTAAGATATTTATCTAAGATCACCTTGCTGGAGAACGCGTTTTTAGCGGCCTCTGCGGCTATTTTACCCATTTCAATTGCCAGGGCCTTATTTAAAAGAAGGGTGGTGACCTTATCAGCCAAATCATCAACCGATGACGGATCGAATAATAAACCGGTCTTGCCATCGATAACAAAATCCGGTATTCCGCCTAAGCGCGAACCAATAACCGGCCGTTGATTGAACATCGCCTCCCCCACTATCACCGGAGACATATTCTCCCATTGCTCAGGCACTACCACAACCTCGGCTGACTGGATAAACCGCTGGACAGTTTTATTAGGCACCGGCCCCACCCAAACTACGCTTTCAGATAGACCGCCTTCTCTGATCAGATTATCCACATACATCCGATAATCATTTTCCCAGGTTACATCCGGTCCTAAACAATATAATTTTACTCCCGGGACCTTTAATTTTACCTTTACCAGCGCCTTTAACAAAACATCAAGCCCTTTGCGTTTCTGGATCCAGCCGATATAAACCAAAGTATCCGGCTCAGCCAGATCAACGCTCTCCATTTCATAAGATTGCCAATCATATGGCAAAGGGATAACCGCTATTTTATCCTCCGGGATGCCATACTCCTTGAGTATACCTGCCGAATGCCGGGATAAAACCACAAACTTCTTAAATCGGCCCAAGCATTTATCAAAAAAATACCTGCGATGAATAAGCAGGGCCTGCTGGAACCAAATAAATTTATTAGGTAAACACTTCCAGCACCACAACCCATGAAATTTTCGACAAGGACGGTTTTGATTATCAGTGAGCGTTTCCAAGGCGCAAAACATCCAGTAGTCATAAACCGAAAAACACATCGGTATTCTCAGGATGCCGGCGGCTAAAACCGCAGACATAGTCAAAAAACGGATTCGGTGAATATGGACGATGTCCGGCCGGTTGCGCAGAAAAAAATTTAGAAAACAAAAAAAAGCAATAGGATCAAACTGTAAAATATACCACTTCAGGACCTCCAGGCACCTGGCTAATGACCGGGGAAGGAACTGCTCGATTATCGGGATAAAATGAATCCCATTTATGGTTTTATCGCGTACCGGGGTCCCGACGCTGGCTTTCGCCGGGTCGGGATAAAGAGTAAAATATTCAACCTGGATATTATTAGCGCTTATTAATTCCCCGGCCCTTAAACATGCCCAATCCGCCCCTCCCGAGCGCAAGTGGTAACCGGGGAGAAAATCAGATACATAAGCTATCCTCATTGCACCTCGCCTTTTAATATTAACCCGGCCAGCCTCTTTGGCCCGATCATAAAAATAGTCAACAGGCTCTTAAAATTATATCTTTTTAAAGACTTTATTGTAATATAAATCAGGCGAAAAGGCAAATTCTGCCTTTGATATAAAGAACGCAGTTCTTTTTTTGCAAACAGGTATACTTTTTTTTGCTCCTCTAATGGATAAGTTGAAGAAACCGGTGAGGCCATGCTTCCGTAAAAAACCTGTTCTTTATCTCCTTGAACCTGGCCTGCTTTATCGCTATCCGGAACATAATAGCTTATCACCGGCTTTATTCTATTCTTCTTAGCCCATTCTACGCTCTTGAGGTCTTTCTGATAATCCGAACCCGCAAGCCCGATGATAAAGTAACCCTTTACTTCGGAAAAATACCTATGGGCCATTTTTACCGCTTTTTCAATATCTTCAAGGGATTCACCCTTATCAATCGCCTTCAGAACGGATGGATCCGCTGATTCTATGCCAAAACCAACTGCCCTGCATCCCGCTTCTTTTAAGGCCCTGGCAACTTCTTCATCAAACCTATCTGCCCTTAAACCATTAGAACAAGCCCAAGATAGCTTGAGCCTGGAAACCTTTTGGCAAAATTCCATTACCCTCACCTTCTGCAGATTGAAAACATCATCGATAATCTCAAACGAAACTATCCCGTATCTATCTTGCGCCTGGCTTAATTCAGTTATACAATTATCCACAGAGCGCGTCTGATACCGGCGGTTCCTGCTGGCGCAGAAAATACAGCCATAAGGACAGCCCAGGGATGTCAGTAAAGGATAATGCCACAATCCCGCCTGCCAATTTACCGAGAGATAATTAAAAGAATCCAGGAGTTCGTATTTAGGAAACGGCAGATCGTCGGAAAAATCAATTCCTAAGGATATGTCTTCTTTTAACTTTAAGAATGGATAACAACACTGGACATCCAAAGCTGTTAGGGATTTGACAGCTGTCCCAGGGTGCCTGCGGGAGTAAACCCGGATCACCCTGTCTGCCTCATTTTTGGCAAAAGAACGCAGCGATATCCCCAAAACTTCAGCCTCATATTTCATAAACCTGTCTTTAGGATAAGGCAGGATATGCTGGTCAATAACCGGCGCGCCATATACAGTCGCGGCATAGGCCAGGGACATATTGGGCAGATTAATATAAATATCGCTGGCCGGGTCAACCAGGAGCAGCTTGAGACTTTTTTTCACCCCACACCTTCTATATTATTCATTCATTAAACCTTATCTCTTTATAAGTTGAATATACTGAAGGTGTGGGGTTCACCACCGCACCTTCTCTCATATTCATATAGCTAAAGACTCTCGTATTTAAAAGATTCAATTTATCGGAAGGTTCTGGGTTCATTTTTTAGCCAGAGGGCTTTTCATGAATAATCCTTTTAAAAAACCCGCGTTCCAGGATACGATCGTTATCAGGAATATAATCACTGCTCTTAAAGATAAAAAATAAGCCACTAATATCAATAATCCCCAAATCAGTAAAATAAGCCCCACGGTTAACCCTTTTATCCCGGTTAACAACATGATCATTATGAAAAAAAGTAATATAAACGGGACAAGCTGAACCTTACGGAAGATGCCGTATTTTTTGATCAAAAAAGCCTGGACCATTCCGTAGCGCAGCATCATTTGATATACTTTTTTTAAGCTCTCGGGCCGATAATGATATACTACTGCTTTAGGATTAAAAACAATTTTTAACCCTTTTTTCCTTAACCGGCAGTCCAGTTCTACGTCTTCACCCGGCCAGAGCCCTTCAAAAAAACCGCCCTCTTTCAAAAAAATATCCCGCTTATAAATGACATTGCAGGAGGCATTATGATCAACCTCAGTCACCTGGTCAACGCTTGCTGAACGCATATACTCACAAACCCGCCCTGTTTTATGAAAAGCTGAAAAAACATCTTTTTGAAACTTAGAAGCATCATCCGGAGACTTTTGTATACCGCCGCAGGAAACTGCTTCTGGAAATTGTTCCAGGCCCTTAACCAGCTCTTTAAGCCATGACCTTTCAAGAACACAATCGCTATCAGTAAAAGCGATCAGCCCGGCATCGGTATTACTGGCAGCCAGGTTACGGGCAAACGACGGGCCGCGGGACTCGCTTTTTAATATCCTGACCTTCTCGCTGAATTTGCTCAGGGCTGATAAGATGCCCGGCTCCAAACCATCGTCAACCACAATCAATTCATAATCCGGATAATCCAGGGCCAACAAAGAAGCCATACACTTTACAAAATAATAGGGTATGCCCTTTACCGGCACTATTACGGCTACTTTTTGAAACATAGCTAATGCCTCTTTGTTATTGCTTCAACTCAAAAAAAACGCTCGGAAACCTCTCCGAATCACACCTGAATATAGGAAGATATTTCTGGTTAAGAAATCCAAAAAGCTCCTGGGCTGCCTGGTTATTATAAGGTATGAATATAAAATATTTCGGAAGCGGCTCTTGCCTTTCCAGAGACGCCTTATCAAAAACAGGCTGAATATGCCGGTGAGTATAGTAACGTATAAAAGGATAACGAAAATAATTTACCCCTACCGTATCCTTTAATCCGGAAATCATCTTCAGATTAATAAGGCTATTTTTAAATACCAGAAAACTTTTGGACTGTCTTATAACTTTTGCGGTTACAGGCAGTTCGCTTTTTGAAATACCGGTAATTATTATAGTGAATATAATAACTGCCAATATGATCTTACCCGCCCTATCATCCGGCGCGTTCTTTTTTAAAAAAACTAATACGACATAAAAGAATAACCCGAAAAGTAAAGCGGCGGCAGGAACAAGATGACGGCTCAAGAAATTAACAAAAGCATGAGCAAGGGAGTGCGCGGGAAAGAATATATACCAACTGATCCCGCAAACAACCAAAAGAAGGCTCAAGCGAAATAAATTTTTTATCTCCTGTTTATGCTCAGGCGCCGCAACCTGATATAAAAAATAGGCTGAAAATCCGGCTAAAAAGAGCGAGATATAGTTATAAAACATTACCAGTGAGAAGTTACGCAGTAAAACATTATTCCACCAATTTACAAAAGTAAGCGCCATCGGCGAATCTTTACTGGCAACCATTCTTTCAATGGCAGCCCCGCCAAGATCCCGGACAGCCAGGGTAAGGCTTCCAAAATACCAGGCATTCTGCCAGACATGCAAAAGAAAACCTGCTACAGGCGCCGAGCAAAGTGCCAGAATGACGGTTAAAGAAACCGGCTTAACGGGAATTTTTATAAAAAACCTGTAAAGGATAAAGAATAAAAACAGATAAATTATACAATCCAGTCCGATCCAGGTCTGGATAAAAAGCAAAAACCAGAGCAAGATCAAAAACCGCCTCTGTTTTAGCGGCTTGGAAGAAGAGACCATTATAATAAAAACAAACAGTATTAGCGAACGAAGAAAATCCGAAAAAGCTAATTGATGCAAAGAATCAGCGCTAAATATGAACATCGGATTAAAGAGATAAAACACCGTAGAGAAAAAACCGATCAGGTTTGAATTGGTTACTTTTTTAATGAAAAAATACCAGAGTAAAACGCCTAAATAGGCGAATAAAAGCGATATCCCTCTAAAAAAACGCAAGGAATCGGTCTTAAAGGCCATGCGCAATATACCGTTGATTATATCCGGCAGCCCGGGATAATGGGTATAAAGGTTCTCCGGTTTATCTAAATGCGGCTCGCGCATCTGAAGAAAACGGGTCTTAATAAACCCGAACTTGACAAAATTTTCACCTGAACTTAATACATCGGCATCAGAATATTCATCGCCATGGTCAAGGTCAGGAAAGATGATCTTAGGGATAGCTATAAATAAAAACAAAATACTTATGCCGATCAGGGCATTCTTCTTATTTAACAAATTTTCAATGTTCATTTATGGCTCCCGGCTTGTCTTTTAAAAAAGGTATTCAAGTAATCTATTAGAAACGTGGATAGAACAAATAGGCCCAAGAACGACTTCTTCAGTTCAGCGGCTCTAAATGATTTTCTTAACCTGCGCAGAAACATCTTAGGCCGCAAATAAAATCCAAGATAAGCCTTATTGTAAAGTGAGCGCAGTTCTTCTTTGGTCATCGAATAGGGGACAAAGATTATAGTGCTGCCGGTAAAACTGGTCTCATTATCGCTTAAAAAACACCCGTATTTTTTTACCTCCTTCTTTAATTCGCCGTAGGGCGAAAGATAATAAAATTTTGCGTAATCAGGGTCAAGCTTCTTAGCCAGCGTTATGGTCCGGATCCCGTCCTGATATGTTTCACCCGGAATGCCTAATATAAACGAGGCCTCAACCTCTATACCGGCATTTTTAGTCATTCCGACAGCCTTAAATATCTGCTCAACGGTCTCTCCTTTTCGTAAAGTATCCAGGTTCTTTTGGACCAGGGATTCAACTCCATAAAATATCTTCCAGCATCCTGCCTTGGCCATGATCTTGAGCATATCCGGCCCGACGCAGTCTGCCCTGCCCTGGCAGGACCAGGAAAATCTTATTCCTTCGCTGATCATGCTTTCACATAAAGAAAATACCCTCTGCGGGCTTAAAGTAAATGTGTCGTCCCAGAAAGCGATATCCCTGACGCCAAGGCCTTCTACCAGGTATTTTATTTCGCGCATAACATTTTCCACGCTTCGATACCTTACTCCCTCACCCAGCAGGTCCGGAAGGCAGAAAGTACATTTAAAAGGGCAGCCCCTGGCCGTAACCATATTAGTCACCGGAAGAAATTTATACTGCTCAAATGCCCCGGTGTACTTTTTTAGCTCAACAAAGCTTCTGTCGGGTATGGGTAAAATATCGAGATCTTTAATAGGTTCCCTCTCAGGCCCGACTACTATATCCCCATTTTTTAGCCTATAGGCAATACCGGCTATCGGCCCTGCCGATTCCAGGCCGGGAAAATTATGAAGATACTCCAATAAAGAGAATTCTCCCTCTCCCCAGGCTACCGCGTCGATATCCGGAAGTTCCGATAATGCACCCTCCTTTACGATTGAGGCATGCACCCCTCCGACAATTATATTTAAAGAAGGACTTCTCTTCTTTAGTCGGGCGGATAACATTTTTACCTTAGGCCACATAATCGTCATCGCGGTAATACCGGCAATATCCGGGCTAAAGCCTTCTATCCTGGCCATTATATCGGAAAGGGTAAGTAGGCTGCCATCCAGAAGAATTACTTCATGACCGGAATTTTTTAGGACGGTCGCGATAGACAATAACCCTAACGGGGGAAGGCTGCCTGCAACATAGGAGATCGCCCTATTGTAACGTTCCTCCAGGGTTATCGGCGGCAATATAAGGGCTAATTTCATATTTTACTGGCGAACACTATTAATTCTTCATTACCCGCAAAAAGCCAATATCTGAATATAGCGCTGTTAATCCTGATAATGATCCGCTCTAACGCGGATACTATCCGGCGCGAGGGACTAATCCTGAATATTGAAAGAATCGTGGATAATAAAAATAATGAATCCGCTCCCCTGGTAAAAAGCCTATCGACCTTAAAACCCTTAGCTTTCAGTAATTCAGCAACCGATGCCTTAGAAAAATGATGTAGATGAACAGGCGGCTGCCACCACCCCCAATACCTACCAAAAAGCCTGACAGTAGTTGAAGCGGTATTAGGCATCAGCAGGATCAACCTTCCCTGTCTTCCTAAAAAAATATTGATCCCTTTAAAAAAATCATCCAGATCCCCTACATGCTCGAGCACATGAGAAAGAATGACGCAGGCAGGCTTATTTTTGGCTTTGCTGCCACCGGAAATTAACCACTGGTTAAACTCACCCTTAAAAACATTTATTCCATCATCTCGACAGCTATCAACCGCCAGACAATTAACCTCAATTCCGGATAGGTCCAAATATCCGCAGGCCTTAAGCACTTTCAGATTATCACCATACCCGCAGCCTATATCCAGTATCTCGGTATCTAAAGGCACTAATTTACCTAATACTTGCTTAAGCCTCCTAAACCTCCACCGTTTCTCTTTCTCAATCGCCAGATGGGCCTGATAATTATAAATCTCCTTATATACGCGTTCCAAGTTATCTTTATCAGGGGGGTCCAGGAGAAAGATGTGTCCGCAGTCTGGACATGTTCCCAGGCGATAAAACCTATCCGAATAAATAGAAGAAACTATTCTGAAATTATTTATATTCTTTTGCTTACAAACCGGGCAATTTATATCCAAGACAATATCGCTCCTTAATATCCAGGATGCTTAATGATAATGTCAAATTTTTTATTTTTTTGAGCCTCATAAATACGCTCCATTTCGGAAGTATCGGCGAGCGCGTCGACCTTCAACAGTTGAGAGGCTTTTCTATAAACTTCTTTGGGAGAGATCGACTTCATGCATACGTTGTTGCCCCTGCAAGGAGGAAAATCAGTTCGATAGATGCAAGGCGAACAGTAGATGCCAGAGGAGTAAAAAACAAAGCTATCCTCCTTACTATCCGTATCCGCGTAATGCTCGGGCCTTCCCGGTCCCCAAAGCGAAATTATCGCTACTTTAAAACTTGCCGCTACATGATACAAACCGGAATCATTGGTTATTACCAGCCTGGCCTTATTGATAAATACCATGGCCGCCCCGAATGAAATCTCACCCGCTAAATCAAACACGTTCTGCTTTGCCTTATCCGAGAGTTTTTCCAATAATACCCGGGAATAATTTCGTTCATCCTCAGATCCCAGTATAAATATTGGGTGCGGCCAATTTTGCGCAAGGCTTTCAAGCAGCGAAACAAAATACTCCATCGGCCAACGCCTCTCAAGCAGCAGGTCCGAAGCATTAGGATTAACAATTATATATGGAATATCCTGCGCTAATTTATTTTTCCCCAGCGTCCTGGAAAACTCGGCCAGATGCTCATCTTTTAATACCGGTTTTTCCATCGCTAAATCCTGGTTATTTATTCCGCAGGCCCGGGCAAACTGAAGATATATCCTACTGATCTGCTGGTAGTCGTTAAAGTAAACTAAATGGGTATGCAGCTCTCTCCTAAAATCAGTATTGGCTATATAAAAACCATAGCGGTTACGGGAGAAGCTTAAGGTAGTTATAACCGTGGAAAAGGCGGAATAAACCTCCAGGTCAAAATAAAGGTCGATCCTTGAGGCCCATAATTTGAATATCAGGCCAACAACATCTATAAAAATGGTCGGGATTGAATCATCCCGGATATAAAAACACACGTTAAAAAGAGGAAGATTATCAACTAGAGGCTTGTTCTTTAAGGTAGTAATAAAAATATACTTCGCGGCGGGGTATTTTTGCTTTAATGCCCTGGCCAGCGGGGTTGAGCGTAAAATACTGCCAATGCCTAAAAATTTAGCTATAGCTATGGTTTTAACTTTGGCCGGGGCGTCATCATGATCAACGGCGATAAACTTACCTACCGGCCAGACAATAAAATTCAATAAAAATGCGACCGGCCTTGCGATGTAGCGGTCAAGGCTAATCTTGCTATGCGATTTCATAACCTGCGGCCCCTTAACATAATGCTTAAAAGATAGTTGAAATAATTCACCCCGCCTCTTAACTTCCGGTATAGGTCAGATAAGCTCCTGGTAGATAAAATAAATTTGATTATAAATACCGGACGCAGGTAGAATTTTCTTAAGCCTAGGTCAACATAATAATTAATCCTCTCTTGAACGATACCGGGATATTCAACTATCCCCTTCTGTTCGCCCTCTCCCAGCCATCTGCTCCAGTCCCTGGTCTTAAGCCAGCAATTATCTTTGGCCATCTCAAAGAATTTTGTGCCCGGAAAAGGCACTGCCCCGGAAAACTGCAGGGTATCGCATTTTAAGGACATAGCAAAATCGACTGTTTCTTGGGCGGTCTCTTCAGTCTCTCCCGGCAATCCGATAACAAAACAACCGTGGACACAAAGCCCCGCGCTCCTGGCTAATTCCATAAATTTATAAGAGTTCTCCAGGGTAATATTCTTATGCGCGTTATCCAGGATTACCTGGGACCCGGACTCAAAACCAACCAATAATTCCCGGCACCCCGCTTTCTTCATTACCTTAAACATACCTAAATCCGCGCTGTCAACCCGGGCATTCACCGAAAATGTTATCTTTAGATTACGGCGCATAATTTCTTCGCAGATCATCACCGACCTTTCTTTATTTACGGTGAAGGTGTCATCTTCAAAAAAGAATTCACCTCCTCTTAATACCCTTGGACAAAGACGGATATCATATTCAATTTCATCTACAACATTCCCGGGGCTTCGGAAACGGTATTTTAAACCATGCATGACCTGCGGCCAGAGGCAGAATACGCAACTGTTAGGGCATCCCCTCCCTGAGATTATATCAATATAAGGATAAAGCTTGCCGCCGTCAAAATATTTCATCAGGTCCAGATGGCGCCAGGCGGGAAAAGGCAATTCATCCAGGTTATCAATTAAATCCCGGGCTTCATTTCTTACTAAACTTCCATTATTGTAATAAACGATTCCTTTAACGCTTTCCAGGTTATTATACCTGGATATTGACTCGGATACCGTATAATCATATTCGCCGATACAGGCGACATCCACCGTGCCTGATGCGTACAAAAGCGTCTCTTCAGGAAGGCTGGAGATGTGCGGGCCGACCATGATTACCCCTGCCCCGGACTCACTCTTAACGATCCCGGCGCATTCAATATCGGAATATATGGAGGGAGTTGTAGAATCCAAAACCACAAAATCAGGCTGTTCTTTTTTTATGATCCGGCGCAGATCGATTTTGGACATTCCATCTGCTACCATATCCAAGAGCCGGACATTATGGCCATCTTTCTCCAATACCGCAGCCGCATAAGCCAGCCAATCAGGAGCGCGCAGGACCCTGCCCCTGGAACGAGCTGCCCAGCGTTGGGTCCGGCAGAAGTCCTTGACAAAAGGCTCATTAATTACTAAGACCTTCATTTACGTTTTAAAAATAATAAACTGATAAAGAATGAAGAAAAGATCGTTTGCAGGCCGATAATCAAGAGGGTCATAGCCAGGATTGATTCCCTGAGCCTGGCTAAAGTTCCAAAATGCTTAAAAAACCATTCAATAAAAATAAGAAGGTTAATGGATATCCCGGCAATGAATAACAGGGTTCCGATCATAAGGCCTTTTTCTAAATTAAAATTCCGCTGGAAGAAAATAAAAAACCGGTCATTCCTTAAAAAACCCTCATTTATGGCAAAGGTGTGGGCAAAGATACCTAAATTAAGCAACTGATACGATAGTATACTGATCGCGCTGATAAAGATCATAAAATGTATATCCCATTGATGCCCCAAAAATAAAAACGGACCTTTAAGCAGTAGCAAAAGAATAACGATCCCTAACAGAAATCCGGTCAAGGCAGGCATAAAATAAAGCCAGAGGGGAGAATAAATCAGCATAAAACGGATATGCCTCCAGGCATCTGAAAACGGGCTGAGTTTGGATTCGCCTTCGCGCGGATAATAATTTATTGGAACCTCAAAAGTCCTGAGATTATGAGCCAATGCCGAAACTACCATTTCAGTGGCAAATTCCATACCCATTGTCCTTAATTTCATTTTCTTGTAAGCCGCGTTTGTAAATGAGCGCATGCCGCAATGGATATCGGAAAGCCTGGTCCTGAAGAATAACCGGCACATCCCTGAGAGTATCGGATTCCCAATATAACGATGAGACCAGGTCATCGCCCCCTTTTTAATTTTACCCTTAAATCTTGAGCCCAGGACAAAATCATAGCCATCTTTTAAAGGTTTCAGGAATTTAGGCATATCATAAAAATCGTAAGTATTATCACTGTCGGCGATTACTATATACTCGCCCTTGGCTTCTTTTAGGCCGGATAAGTAAGCTGCCCCATATCCCTTTTGAGGCTCGATGATAACTCTCGCCCCTAACGAAAGGGCGATCTCCCGGGAATTATCTGCCGAATTGTTATCGGCAACAATGATCTCGCCGGTTATCCCCTCCCGGGCAAATACCTCTTTAATCTTATTTATACAAAGGCTTAATGCCGACTCTTCGTTAAGGCAAGGTAAAACTACCGACACCTGAATATTATCTAATCCCATATTATTTTAAAGACCCTTAAACGGTCTTCCTCCCGGCCATATATACCTTCAAGGAACGGCTTAAAATGAGTTGACCCGGAGCCATTAAAAATAAACATCCTGACAAAAAAACTGTTGACTAACTCCCGGTTCAATAAAATACTCCGGTATGTCCCATCCAATCCCCTATAGATCAATATTGAAAAACCTAAAGAGGGATTGGGGTTTAAAATCTCAGAGAGGTTATTATCCGGCTGCATTAAGAAAACGCTGCGGGGCGTTTTATATTTCCCCTCCTGGGGAACATGCAAGTAAACACTTTGATCTTTGGGATTGTAGATAAATCCGTTGTCAAAATAAACCACATTATCCCTTACCTGCCCCCTGACTGCGCCGCTAAAAAACTGAAAACGGTTAGAGATCCAGTCATCCAGACTATTCTCCGGGATCAGGGACGCCTCAGTATAAAGCCGTTGTGGGTTTTCTACGCCTAATTCCTTGAGATAATTGACCATCTCGTCTTTACCTTTTTTCTTCAGATTTTGCGCCAGATAGGCCTTGGCAAAATTCCAATTTCCGATATAAGAGATCGCGTGCATCTTGGAAGGCATTGTCGGATCAACAACAAAATAAACCCTGGCAGGTTTATTAAAAAGAATATTAATTACCGCTTCTGTTTTGGCAGATGGCAGGTATTTTGACAAAACCTCGGCGGCATCCGTCCTGGACATAAACATTACTTTCTGCAGAAGAAAAACTGACTTATACGGGTCTTTAATTCCTGATTTGATTATCTCAAAAGCCTTATTGCCTCCGTTATTAAGCATCCTTAGTATGGCTATGGCCTCGCGTTCAGAATTGCTTAAAAAAACTCTGGCCATCCAATACGATTGCGGGACATCCTGGCTCTGCCCGTCGAAGATAACCTTGCGTCTGGCAACAGCCTTAAACCAATCCCCGAAATCCCACCAGGAATTAATTACTGATTCGGTCGGGGTATTCTCTCTGATCACGCTTAACGACCTGTACCAGATGTCATCAATCAAAGGATATATATTCCTGGCTGTTTTATAACCGTTTTTAACCAGGTTGAGGCTTAAAAATAGGACCAAAACTATTACTAAAGGAAAAACAAAAACTCTGTTCTTCAGCCTGAAATAAGCGTAGATCTCGCTCAAGCCCCAGCCTAAGAAAATCCCCAAAGGCAGGGTTATGAACATCACAAACCTTACCCCCTTAAAGCAGGCATACCCCATGCTTAGTAACCAGACGAGCAGAATTAATAAAGACTCCCGCTTGTATCTACTGTGTTTCTTATAAAGAAGGAACACCAGTATCAAACAGACCAAGGAAGAAAAGAATACCCACACCCCGCCAGCTGACCTGGCAATTTCCACCAGCCCTACTTTTCTTAATTCACCTACAGTAGAAAAAACATTCGGCCAGATAGATATGGTCAGGGGCTTATTCAGGGTTACTGCCTCAATCACTTTTGTAGATATAGACATAAAAGGCTCATAACCTGATAAAAGAAAAACCCAGAAAACGCTGAAAAGAATGAACAGCACAAAAGAAAAAGCATGCTTTTTAAAAATAGCGGTGTTTTCGTCGCTGGAAAAAACAAGCGCCCTGGTTGTATAAAAGATTACGGAAAAAGTCTCATAGATTATCACAATCAGGAATATAAACCACCAACTGTTCCAGGTAAAAGAAAATAACCCAACCCAGAATGAAGAAAAACAAACCCAGAAAACTCTCCGCTTCAGATTTATAGTGGATTGACTGTGGGCAAGGCTATAAAACCAGACCACCAATAAAGGCAAAAGAAGGTTAAATATATCTTTATCAAACCAGCCGGCGCAGCTCCGGGGTAAAAATATCGAGGTTAAGCCAACAGACAAACAAGCAACTACTCCGGCAATATTGCCTCCTAAGGAAAAGGCGAATAAGTAAAGAGCGATTATAAATAAGGCGATATATAACAATGGGAGGTAAAACAGGAAATTAAATACCGGTATGGGATTAAAAAAAGAGTATATTTTATATAAAAAAGCCGGGGCATAAAGAATAAAATTATCCCAGGCCAGAAAGCTACCCTGAGGAGCCAGCATAAGCCCATCTAATTGCCTTCCATTTATTACTTTATCCCCGGGATACCCTAGTTTAAGCACATTATCAACATACCTGGCCCAGTGCCAGCAGTCAAGCTCCATAAGGTAAGTTTGATTATCCACACCCTGGTACCGGTCTTTAAGTTTGAGGTATTCCGCCATCACCTGGCTGTCGATTGCTTTTTTATTCTGGCGGTTGATATCCCTGACAACGTTGTTCAATAAACGGCCCTTGGCTACAGGGGAAAAATCAGTAAACTTAGTATCTACCTCCTGGACAGCCTGTTGGCGGATCCTTTGCTGGATCATGCCCCTAGCCTGGTCTTTAAGCTGCGGGAAGAAAGCCGGAAAAAGACGTAAATAGATATTAATGAATAAGATGGGAATTAAAAGAAAAGCTAGAAGGAAATATTTACGCGTGGGTTGCATTGTTATAATTTAGCATAAATTGCCTGTTTATGCAATTATTTTTAAGTATAAATAAGTAACTAAGTTTAGGAATTTGGTGTGTGAAAGAAGAAACAAAAAAAAGCGCCCGAATTGAAGTAAAACGATTAGGATTAACAAGCTGCAATAAAAAAATTATACCCTAATAAGTCCCGGACCAGTTATCAGTCCCAGCGCTATAATCTGTCGCTACAGCAGCCGTACCTGCCGTGGCAGCTTGAGGAGTCTTACCGCCTGAGGTGCATCTAGTGGCTGTAAAGGTAACAACATTTCCGACAACACCAGTTCCGTATCTAAAATAATGGCT
>JAHKAP010000080.1 GCA_018825985.1 Candidatus Omnitrophota bacterium | reverse complement strand
TAGGCTCCAAAACGCAAAATTAAAGAGTGTGAACCGAAAGTTACACTCGGTTGCCACGAATAACAGAAAGTTAAAAGGCTCCTAAACTTAGCCCTTAGTTATGAAATAGCTTGACACACTCTCTAACATAACAGACGTAATTATCTTTGATTTCTAACAATATTTTTTATATAGGGACACCCTTAGCTTCGTCTGCGAGGGTGTCCCTCCTTTAGCTATAAGGGTGTCCCTAGAAATGAAATGTCCAAAGAGGTTGACAAATTTGTCTTTTTATGTTATATTAGCTTAATAAATGTCCAAACTGAATAGTAATTGTTTAAAGAACTCTAAATAATGACTATATGGGCGTAATTTATAAACTAAAACCAGAAATAATAAACTATATACTTAAACTCCAGGCTGAAAAACCGGATTTTGGCTGCCGTAAAATAGCAGCTTTATTAACTGATAAATTTCAGACAAATATTTCAAAATCCAGCATTAATTCAGTGATTAAGTCAGCCGGCTTAAGCATGCCTGTAGGCAGGAGGGTGAAAAAAAGAAGAAATATAAATATTCAGGAGCTCCAACAATATATGCCGGAAATACCGGAAATTCCGGAAATGTTAGAAATAGAGAAATTCGGCAATTTCTTGCTCAGGGCAGCTGATTATCTTACTGGCGGGAGTTATCATATCGCCGGGTTGATAAAGAAAAGGATCGGGAGTGCGGCACCGGACTTAAAGAGAAAGACTGAATATTTATTAAATTTGCCCTTATTTGATCATAAATTTACCTTAGAAGATATAAATGCGTATCTTGTTGTTCTGCAAGGAGTTAAAGAATTAAATCCCGAAATAATTAAATTAATATCCAGTATATTCCAGGAAGTAAGGTGCATTAAAGTAGATTTACCTGATAATAAAAGCTATTATTTAGATGGTCAGTTTCGTACTATTTGGCCAGATTTAAACATACCTTATAGTTTTTCTACAACTCTATACTATTCTGAGGGTTACGTAAAAAAATACTTCCAGGGTAATTCGCCTTTAAGTCTTTTGAGCGCGCCTGGTTATGATACTCCAAGCCAAGAATTTTTTGATTTTATTCTAAATCAGGACGCAGAAGAGAAAGCTATTCTTAAGCTAACCCTTTACAATAACAAACTTGAAGAGATAAAGAATATAACAGTAGAAAAAGATCGCAAGCGCTTTTTTGTTTTTGGGCTCTGGCCTTGGCAATTCAGCAAATTTCGCAAGGTTAACTCAATAGGTGATTATAAGTTATATCAGTTTTTACCTTTGAAGAAAGATTTTTATCTCGCCCCCATTGAGGTTGAATTAATGCAACAAGATGTGAATAAAAGAGTTACATTAAGGGGATGCGGACTGAAGAGTGATTTATCCGGTAAAATAAACTTAGTAATTTTGAGTAATCTTTCAGCTTCAGAGGCTGCTCCGGAGCGCCTGGCTGAGCTTTATCTTAGCCATTGGCCTAACCTGGAAGAAGGATTACAGGATTTTAGCCGAAAAATTGAGTTTTTTACCTATAGCGCGGATTATCAGCATAGTTCCTTGTTGCGGGAATTATTAGAGTTAGATAAAGAGCCTTTTATCGATATAAAACAAACCCTGGGTTTATATACTAAGGCCTTAGATTTCTTTTTAAGACGTTATTTTTTCCCGTCCGGATATGAAAAAAAAGGTGAATTGAGCGAGTTTTATAAACTTAAGGCCAGGATTAAAATAACAAAAGACCACCTTGATTTAATTTTTCAACTGCCAGAAGAGTATCCTTTGCGTAGAGATCTGGAGTATGCCTGCCGTAGGCTCAATGAGCTTGAGGTCGTTTTAGAAAATAATAAGAGGCTCTGGTTCAATACTTGAAAACGTTTTCTATAAGGCCAGCAAATATCCTTGACTTCTATCCGTGCGGGTGTTATATTTTATTGTAACTAATGTAACTATAAAACGGCAGCGAAGAAATAAATCCTGTCAGGGATGACGGAATCAGATGTGTTAGAAGAAAAAATCTCTAACGGGGCAGATCCATTATGGAGGTAATGGGCCTGAAATGCCACGGGACGAGCTCGCCGAAATTAATACAAATTTTTAGTTGTTGTTTTAGGGTCAAAGCGAGTACGTTAACCGGGCCACCGTAAATTATCGGAGTTCGGTTTTTTATTTATAGGTTAATAAAAATGATTCTAAAGAAAAAAGCCCAGGCGACGCTGGAATACACGATATTATTTATTATAGTCCTATTAGCTATTATTTCTTCAAATTTCCTGTGGTTCGCGTTGAGCAATGGCAAGGTAAGCGCCCAGGGCCAGGTAAGGGATATCGGCCAGGAATATTTTAATAATATGGCCAAACAGATACAGGAGTGAAGAATAAATTGAGCAAACTAAGGTCGGGGCAGAGCATATTGGAGTATGGCATTCTGGTAGCGGTTATTTCCGCCGCGGTTGTGGCTATGTTCGTTTATTTCCAAAGGTCGGTAAATTCCCGTTTGGAAGATTTACGCCAGGAATATAGCCCGCAGGCAAAGGAATAGAGCTAATATAGTTTTTTATGTAATTTTAAACAGGAGGTGTGCAATGAAAAAAAGGAGAGGTCAGAGCATCCTGGAATATGTTATCATATTCGCGGCAGTTGTTGCCGCGGTTATTTTAGGAGCTAGGACTTTAATCAAACCCGCGGTAGAACAAGGAATGAAAGATACGGCAAGCGCGATGAATACAGCGACGGGTAAGCTGACAAATATTGGCCAGTAATCCCGGCAAATCGATAAATATATATAATTATGAGGAGGTGAGAAAGATGTTGCGTTTATTTAGGAATAAGAAGGGGCAGAATACCGCCGAATACGCTATAGTTATCGGTTTGGTAGTGGCCGCGGCTATTGCTATGCAGATATATATTAAAAGAGGCATCCAGGCTAAAGTAAAGGATGGCACTGATCTTATGACTTCTGTGACTGGGGATACTGGCGGAGGCACTTTGGCCTCAACGGGCCAGTATGAACCTTATTATATGTCGACTAATTTTGATGTTACAAGAGGTGTAGCATCAACTGATACGGTTGCTAGCGGCGGAGGCGTGACGCGCGATTTAACTAAGGAAGAGACTAGCCGCACAGGAACTCAGAATATAGGCGCCGCGCAATAATAAAAATCTCTAAGGCCAGGGCGGGCGGGGATTTGGTTAAATTTCGTTTATTAGGAGGGCAGAATAGTGTTTATAAGAATGAACAAAAGAGGACAGAGCACTTTAGAGTACGGGATTCTTATCGCTGTTGTGGTAGGCGCGCTCATAGCTATGTCAGTATATATGAAGCGCGGACTACAGGGCAGGTTAAGGACGAGTACGGATGATATCGGCGAACAATTTTCTCCGGCCGCTACCACAAGCTCTTACACTACTACGTCGGAAAGCGTGAGTAGCGAGGTTAATACTGCCGGCGTAACCACAACTACCATAAGTAAAGATGCGCGTGCCCGTACAGGCACAGAAACTGTGGGAGCGCTTGATAGTGAGACCTGGAAATAAGGTAGTAAGGGAGCGGTAGGCTGATGCGAAAGAGAAATAAGGCGCAGAATTTATCTGAATACGCTATCATATTGGGACTGGTAAGCGTGGCTTTAATTACCATGCAGGTTTATATGAAGCGCGGCGTGCAGGGAAAGCTAAGGGATTTAGCTGACCAGATAAGCCCTACGCAATACGAGCGGGGTAACACAACCGCAAACTATGACATTACCCGCACTTCAAGAGTTGAAGAAACCCAGGGGAGAACGGCTTACACGCGCGATATTTTAGAAGCAACCACCCGTACAGGCACAGAAACTGTGACCGGGAATTAACTATCGTTATGATTATAAGGAATAAAATAGGCCAGGCTGCCGTTGAAATAGCAGTGTTTGGCAGTTTGATTATTCTGGCAGTAGGCGCGCTTTTAAGCTATACCCGCACTATCCGCGAACAGCAGCTTTTAGAGCAACAGGTTTTCCGCCAAGCCCTCAAGGATGCCTACGAACACAAGTTTAACGTAACCGATATCAAAGGCGACGTTCAAACAGATTATGGCGCAACTGTAAGTTATAGCAAGTCGCTGGACAAGCAGGCAGAGTTGCTTTTTGAGCCTAACCGCAGAGGTTATTCTGCTTCTTCTACCATATTATGGTCCGGCGCGGAAGACCCTCCGGCGCTTAATAAAATGAGGGTTAATCAGGATAATGTAACTTTATCCAATAAGACCATTACTTATTTTCGCTCTAATGAAGCTACTGACGCGCCGGATAGAGAAACACAAATGAGCGCCTTGGATACTATTGCTATCTTGGCGCCGGTAGCGGTGCAATTTGTTGGTTCAAAATGGTTTTCGGAACATGTTACAGATTGGGCTGCAGACTTCCTTAAAGAATATGGCGACTACGTAGCGTTAGCGTTAAAAATTGCCAGTTATGCTTATTTGCTTACTAAGTACACAGAGGCTGAGTCAAAAATGAATGATATTGAAGCTCGTAACGCGGCTCTGAAAGACCAGGATAAGCAGATGTCAAAATGGGGTTGGCGGGTTGCTTCAGAAGCTAAAGGCGATGCTAACCCGGGAAAAGAGTATTTAAAGGATATAGATGCCCAGATTTGGGATTCCAGGCAAACTTCCAGCACCCAAAACGTTTTTAGCGAAACAAAAACAGAGGATTTCTCTCGGATTGATAGTACCCGCAGTGCATCTTTAACCGATACAGTGAGACGCACCTTTAAATTGCGTTATGATGTAACCACTCCGAACTCAACAATAGCTCCATCTTTACATACTTATGAATATATTAGCGACGTTTCTCTTAGCCAGGGCTTGGGCGCAGACCGTAATTATAGCAGTTCTCAGGCCGGGACTATTGTTTCTCAGGAGTTGGGATGGACGACCCCACACTAAAAAAATCACAGGTAAGCTTAGAGTTTATCTTAGGCTTTATCGCTATTTTGTTGTTATTTGTCGGTAGTTTTAATATTTGGCTGGAGGTAAATGACAAATTTATTACTGAAAACAAAGATTATCAATCTCAACGTTTAGTCTCAGGCCAGGGTAATTTTTCCGGGTCGCAACCTCCTGGAGTCGATGTAGAGTCGCCTCAGGTAGATGATGAAACTATGCAAAAAATTATTAATATTATGTTATGCGGATGCTGTTGCATTTCTGACTGCGGCACCCAGCAAGAGGTGACATTTTGTATTGACGACGGCACAAAACAACGAGCGAAGGATTTATATATCAAGCAATATCAATTAAAAATCAAGGTAGATACTTATACTGATGTAGATAAAGCAACAATTGATGCGCTGGCAAATTTGAGAGCGGCTTATGACTTGATTCCTTGGTGTTCTCAGTGTTGCCAGTGCAATATATCGTGCGGTCACGGCGCTTGCAATAAGATTTGTGATGATGGCGACGGAGGAGACTATTGTTGTGGTTGGGATCCCCCTGATCCTGACTGGCGTTATTGTCAGGGCTCACTAAGCAATCAGTGTGTGTCTTGTCCGGGTGGCGGGGGATGGCCATTTTATCAGGGTTGGGATTGTCCAGGGGATGACTCTGATTCTGGACCCACAGGGACTTGCATTGATATTAGAAAAACATCTGACCATAATCATCATATATGGAGACAGCAAATAACAGACGGTATAGATAAGACCACAATACAATATAATGAAAACAAGCTTCTTCTGGATCAGGCTATTGCTGATAAAAAAGTCGTGGATGCCGAGCTAGAGGCAATAAAGCCAGAGCTTGTCTGCTGCGGAGTTTAATATGCTATTTTCTTCATTTCACTTTTTAAGGACCGGTAAAAAAGGGCAATTAGCAAGCCTTCTGACTGTTATTTTAGTCGCGCTTTTTATATTTATTTTTATTTCCGTTGACCTGGGCAAATTCGGGTTAAACCGCACCCGGGTTTCTAACGCCGCTGATTCCGCGGCCTTAGCAGCCGGCTCAGTTGCCAGTCAGCTCCTTAACTATATGGCTTCTTATAATGATTTAATGTTAATGAATTTCGCCGGATTTGTAAGCCAGTCTACGCTGCTTTTAGTCGCCTGGATAATAGATCTTGTAAAGACGATCAGAGCAGTAATAGAAGTAATTTCTCATATTCATGATCAAAACGTATACGAGTATATTTTTAAAGCAGCAGCAGCTGTTGGATGTCTTGTTTTAGATAGCCTGTGTATCGTATTAACAATTGATGGCACAACTAAGGTCGGCAGGAAATTAAAAGACAAAATATATGAATTAAATGCTAAACTTCCTGAGAATACCCGGAATGTTCTTAGGCAGTATGCTTTTTCAAGCGCGGGAATTGATGAGCCAAAAATTGAATATAACAAATGGTTAGCCGGCGGGGAGGATTCTGAATCTGCCTGGAAAGACTACCTTAATCTGGAAACAGGTTTTAGCGCATTTATGCGCACCCTTTCCCAGACCAACGATGCCGATCCGAATTACGGCCCTAATAACCTGTTATCTTATTCCTGGCAGGATGAGCGTAGAGGCCAGGCTGTAAGCAACCTGGTAGAGGTTTATTCTACGCCAGTCCAAAAATTATCGTTTGATGACATTGATTTCGAAGATGTCGCCAAGAGTGATAGTATAAGGGGTGCTCTTTTACAAGCGATTTATGATAATGATGTAAGCTGGTGGTTAGAGTCCTGGCTTACATTAACCATGACTCTTTCCCCCCTATTATATGCTTCGCTTGAAATGATAACAAACTTTGTTAAACTCCTGAATACATTGATGGCCGTTTTTCTTATTATATCCGGCATTTGGCTCATTATAGAAATTATATTGTGTTGTCTGTGGTGCTGTGAAAGTGAGTGCGAATATATAGCTCCTGCTGCGGCATGCGTTATCTTTTTTGCTTTATATGTAATAACAGTAGGAAACATAGATGTGCCAGACCCAAAAGATATCCCTGTTTTAGAATATGGCAGAGATAGCAATGATTTAACCGTAGGCGTAGAGGTCAGGCGTACAACAGCAAAAGCCGGCGGCGGAGCTATGGATTATGGCACATGGATAATGCAGTATCCGGAGATAGTAGTGCAAAGTAAAGCAGAAATTATTGGTTCTGGCGGAAAGAAGCTTTTTCCTCCGCTTCAGGATTATAGCCCGCAACTTAGTTTTATAAAATAAAAAATAAGGAGGTTTCATGAATTCAGCAAATAAATTTAAGGTAGCGTTGATAATAGCAATGTCAGTTTTTTTATCAAATACAACCGCCCGGGCCTTATCTTTACCCTTGCCGCCCGAAACTAAAATTATTCGCGAAGAAACCGCAGAGGCTGAAGGCGAGACCACACAAATAACTTTCTGCACGAGTAGTTTAAATAAAGAAAAAATCAGCTCTTTTTACCGTAAAGAGTTGGAAAAAAGAGGCTA
>JAHKAP010000079.1 GCA_018825985.1 Candidatus Omnitrophota bacterium | reverse complement strand
CAGTTAAGCGAAAAGACCGAAGAATCAAAAAAGCTCAATAGCGAATATGCCGGCTTGAAGGACAGCCAGGCGTTACTTGAACAGGCCAAGAAAGATTTCAGCCAGAAATCGGCTGATTATGAAGCCAGGGTTAAGGATTTGAAAAAATTAGTAATTCAGCTTCAGGGCCAGGTTGATTCAGACTCGGTGATTATTAAGAATTTGAACGGCGATATTGCTAAACGATCAGTTGCGCTAAATAATGAGACTCGGGCGAGAGATATTAAAATAAAAGACTTGGAAACTGAACTGACTAAACAAAATTATGAAAATTTGGGTAAAATTAAATCCCTCCAAGATAAGATAAACGAAAGAGAGAAAGAGCTGGAGAAGATAAGAAAAGAATCCGGATCTTTGACGGTGGCAGTGGATAGAACGCAAATAGAGGCTGCTAAATGGATCGTTGAATTAACTGATGCTAAAGATAGGATGCAAAAGGATTTTCAGCAGGAAATTAATGAATACAAAATGAAACTTGACCTGTCTAAGCAGGGCATAGTAGTGACGGTCCTCTCTGATGTATTATTTGATTCCGGCTCAAACGTGATCAAACCCGAAAGCAAGATAATACTAAAAAAAATCGCCGATGCTTTAGATTATAACATTAAGGATAACCAGATTATCATCGAGGGACATACGGATAATGATCCGATCAAGCATTCTGGATGGAAGTCTAATTGGGAGCTTTCTAGTGTCCGGGCTATTTCTGTATTGAATTATTTCACCAAAGAGTGCGGTTTGGAGGCGGATAGATTTGCTGTTAACGCATACGGCGAATTCAAGCCTGTAGCTGATAATAAAATCAAGGAAGGTAAAGCAAAGAATAGGAGGGTTGAAATTATCATACTTCCTACTAAAATCATCAAGGTTAAAGCTGGCAGATAATATGGAATTGTCTAATAAAAAAGATGAGAGGAAATTCACCAGGGCGAGTAAATCATTGGCAGTTGAATATCATGAAGATAAAAAACATGGCGAATTGATCCGGACTTTTATGATGGATATAAGCGTTGGAGGTGGCTGCTTAATAACCTATTGCGGATATAAACCAGGCCAGGTCTTGGTCGTGCGCATCAGCATTCCGGTTAACCCTGAGGAATGGGTTGATGTTCGGGGCAGGGTCGTAGAATCTTTGCGTAAATCCAACTATAAATATTCTACCAGGATGGAGTTCGTAGATTTAAATCATAATCAGAAAAACCTAATTCAAGAATTCGTAAAAAGAGTCCATTTCGTTAAAGAGTTGAAAAAATAAGTTTTTTATGCTATACTTTCGTTAGAAAGCAAGAGAAATACTGGCAAGGGGTTAAACTACCAGCGGGCAGGCAATGCCCTTTAAATAAAAAAAATAAATTACCCCTTGCCTTTTTTATTTACTAAATTGGCTTGAGGTTATAACTTGTTGTATTTGTGTGGGTTACGCGAAGCTCCCGTTAATTGACCCTCATTTTTTTTTCTTGCCAAAATACCTTTAAAATAGTATCATATAATACTACGTTGAATTTAGAGACCATAGTTTACGCTTTAATGAGGCGGCAGTTTAACCATGGGGTCGTTTAGATTTGGGGCCCATAGCTCAGTGGTAGAGCAGGAGACTCATAATCTCTTGGTCGTAGGTTCGAACCCTTCTGGGCCCAGATAATTTAGTTCATGGGGTTCTCCCGACAAATACTTTGGAACAGTCGGGATCCCCCGCAGGAATACATAAAGTGGGGTTGCGGGTGAATCCCTGTGGGCCCAGAAAGATTTTCAAGGGCTAGTAGGTTCTCCCGACAATCACTTGGGAACAGTCGGGATCCCGCCCGGCAAGATTTTGTGGTGGGGCGGGTGAACCCTTCTTTAGCCCAGGAATTTTAGGGTGATTGGCTCAGTTGGTTAGAGCGCCACATTCACATTGTGGAGGTCATAGGTTCGAGTCCTATATCGCCCATTGAAAATTGCGATGTGATCAGCAGCTCCTATGTTTGCGAATAAGTGAAGTCGGTTTCTCGACTGAACATAAGTTAGCGTCGGGAGGAGGATTCATATTTTAATATATTAAGTTTTAAAAATAATATTCCCTAATTATTGGAGGAAAATTGGCAACGATAAACCTCAAGGAACAACTAAAAACGCTCATTGAATTACAGGCAATAGATAGCGAGATATATATTTTAAAATCCGATAAAGATGCCTTACCAAAAGAGATCGAGGCGCTTAAGGAATCCTACGAGAGTAAAAAAAAGATTCTGGCTGATTGTGAAAAGAAATCTTCAGATCTGGCTAAGCAGAAAAAGGACAAAGAGCTGGATCTGGGCTCTAAGGAAGAGGCGATAAAAAAACTGCAGGGGCAGTTATACCAGCTTAAAACTAACAATGAATACAAAACTATGCTCAAGCAGATTGATGATGCCAAGGCTGACGCCTCTGTGATCGAGGATATGATCCTGGAGATAATGGAAAATACCGATAAAGTTAAGGAAGAGCTCGAGCAGGCGAAAAAAAAGATCGTTGATGAAGAGAAAATTTTTATCCAGGATAAAAATAAGATTGAGGATAGGATAAAGGAGATAGATGGACGTTTGGCGCAGTTGGATGCCCAACGCAGACAGGTTACCCCCGGCATAGATAAAAAAATAATTTCACAGTATGAAAGAATATTGGCTAACCGGGAGGGCCTGGCTATAGTCTGGGTTGAGGATAATTCCTGCAAGGGGTGCAACATGTCGGTTCCGGCGCAGGTTATCAACCTAATAAAGATGTATGAGAGGGTAATTACCTGTGAGGTATGTAACCGGATGCTTTATATTAAGGATGAGTCATAGGTGGGGATATTACACGTTTATGTTGACGGCGCATCTAAAGGCAACCCCGGGCCCAGCGGTATCGGTGTAATTATCTGCAGAGGTGTTGAAACAATCAAAAATATATCATGCTATATCGGTGAAACCACTAATAACGTTGCGGAGTATACAGCGTTGATTTACGCGCTTCAGGAATGCCTGCTGCTTAAAGCGGAGAGTGTTATCATCAATACCGACAGTCAATTAATACATCGTCAGATAAATAGACAGTATAAAGTAAAAAATGCTAATATTTTAGGGTTATATAATCAGGCCCTGCGGCTGATGTCGGGTTTTAAAAAAGTTTTAGTCAATCATATTCGCCGCGAAGATAACAGGGGCGCGGATAAATTGGCTACTAAAGCAGTTAAGGAACAGTTAAAAAAACAGTAGGTAGTAGATAGTAGTTAGCTTTTAGGCTTTCCCTAAATACTACCTACTATATGCTACATACTATTCAATTAAGTATTTTTTCAGGAGATTATTAACAGCGGTTCTTTGTCAGGGGTTAGGTAGAAAGTGGTTGCCCCGCACCTTTTATTAATTCATAAGTTTTAAAACGGATATGTTTTAAGATTGTTGAATATTTAAAGTGCGGGGAGGAAAGTCCGGGCTCCAGGGGCAAGCGCAATGGGGTAACGCCCATCCCCCGCACCTTTTTATAAATTCAATATATTTTAAAGCATATTGTTTTAAGATTATTGAATACTTAAAGTTGTGGGGAGGATATCTGCCACAGTAATAGGCGGACCCGCCAATATCTTTGACGGGAGAGCTACAGAGACGAGTCCTCCGACGTATCGTCGGGGGGGTGAAACGAAGCAATCTCTGCGCGGAGCAAAGCCAAATAGGGAACGAGGGATGCGCCCGTCCCGCTAATAGTTTCGGGTAGGCTGCTTGAACCTGAGGGTAACCTCAGGGCTTAGAGAAATAACCACTAACAGGCGGATAATCGTCTTGAAACAGAACCCGGCTTATTTTGCCTAACTCCTTTTTTTAATTTTATAAATTACAAAAACAAGAATAATAATACAAGGAGGAATAAAGATGTCAGGCCATTCAAAATGGAAAACAAATAAAGGCAAGAAAGCTCTTGCCGATGCTAAAAAGGGGGCTACCTATACCAAGGTTATCAAAGAGATCACTGTAGCGGCCCGGGAAGGCGGCGGAAATCCTGAAACTAATTCCAAGCTTAGGACTGCCATGGCTAAGGCTAAGGAAGCTAATATGCCTCAGGATAATGTTAAGATGGCTATCAAACGCGGAACCGGAGAGATACCCGGGGTAATCTATGAAGAGGTCATATACGAAGCCTATGGGCCCGGGGGCGTGGCAGTATTAGTTGAGGCCCTCACCGACAATAAGAACCGTACCACCGCGGAATTGCGCAGTATAATGTCTAAAAAAGGCGGCAATATGGCTGGAGCCGGTTCAGTAAGCTGGATGTTTGTCAAAAAGGGATTCATTATGGTGGAAAAAAACCAGATCCAGGAAGATGAATTGATGAATATTGTCCTGGATGCCGGAGCCGAAGATATAAAATCCGATGATAAAAACTATGAAATCTATACTCCGCCTTCGAATTTTGAAAAGGTAAAAGAGGCTGTTTCAGCCAAGGGGATAAAGACACTTGACGCGGAAATTACAATGATACCATCTTCTAGCATCAAATTAGCCGGAAACGAAGCCAAGCAGCTGTTGGCATTGATCGAAGGGCTTGAGGAACATGATGATGTGCAGAACGTATCGGCGAATTTCGATATACCGGATGAGATCATTGAACAGATGACATCTGCTTAAAAATGCGGATTTTAGGCATCGACCCGGCCTTAAAAATCACCGGTTACGGGCTGATTGAGTTTAAGAATAACAAAATATCCCTGATTAAAGCCGGGGCTGTGATTACTTCTGCGCGCGAGGCATTACCACAGCGCCTGGATAAAATATACGGGGCGGTTTCAGATTTAATCTCCTCTGCCGCAATGGATGTAATGGTCCTGGAAAAAATATATGTTCATTACCATCATCCTACGACCGCTTTTCTCTTAGGCCAGGCCCGGGGGATAATTTGTTTGGCCTGCGCTAAAGGCAATATTCCGTTAATAGAATATTCCGCTACCCGGGTAAAAAAAGCGATAGTCGGGAAGGGATCGGCATCCAAAGATCAGGTACAGAAAATGGTTTTGAGTATGCTTAACTTAAAAGCGCTGCCTAAATACGCGGATGTTACCGATGCTCTGGCATTGGCTATTTCTTATACCAATATTATCAGGTATTAAACGGAGTTAAAGTATGATCGCGCGGATCACCGGAAAAATAACTGAAAAAGGGACAAATTACGTATTAATCGATACCGGCGGAATCACCTATGAGGTATTATTGCCGGTAACGGTCATGCAAAGGCTTGATGAGGAAATCGTTGCCGAGAGCTCAGTGAGTTTCATAATTTATCATTACCTCCAAGTAGAGCCATCCCGCAGTATTCCGGTTCTAATTGGTTTTTTAAATGAGATTGAGAAAGAATTTTTCTCAGCTTTTATTACGGTCTCCGGAATTGGACCCAGGGCGGCCTTAAAAGCCTTAAATCAGCCAATTTCATTGATCGCCCAGGCGATTGACGAAGCTAACATTGAATTCCTGAAGTCGCTGCCCGGCATAGGAGAGCAAAGAGCTAAAGAGATAGTGGCAAAACTGCAGAACAAAGTAGGCAAGTTCGCCCTTATCCAGGATAATAAAGTGGTTTTTAAAGATCCAGCGCAGAAAGATACCGAAGAAGAAGTCCTGGCGGTGCTGGTCCAGTTGGGATACAAGAAACAAGAAGCCTTGATTATGATCAAAAAAGCTATTGAAGGAAATAAGGGTTTACAAAACAGCGAACAATTGTTAAATGAGGTATACAAGCAAAAAAAGGTGAGTTAGATGACGCAGGATAATGTCAAATCAGCTGTTGAAGCGCTATTGTTTACCTGCGACAAGCCCTTGACTATTGAGCAGATCAAAAAAACTTTGGACTTGGATACCCTACAAGTCAATTCCGCTATCAAAGCCCTAAGGTCTGAATGTGAGCAATTAAACCGGGGTATACGGGTTTACGAGGTAGCCGGCGGTTTTCAAATGATCGCTGCTCCTGACTTTACGCCATTCATAAAGAAATTATATAAAGGCTCCGCTCTAGATAAGCTTTCACGTCCGGCGCTGGAGACCCTGGCCATAATTGCCTATAAGCAGCCGGTGACCAGATTGGAAATCGAATCTTTAAGAAAAGTAAATATAGACGGGATGGTAGCCAGTCTTTTAGAAAAAAACCTTATCCGTATTGCCGGCAGAAAAAAAGCGCCGGGCAGGCCCAAGGTTTACGGAACTACCCGTCAATTTTTGGAACATTTTGGCTTAAAAACGCTGGATGAATTGCCTAGAATCAAAGATTTTCCTCAAGCCTTGTCTGAAGAAACAATCGAACCTGCCGCGGATAACAGCGGCCGGGAAGGAAACGGAGCGAAAAAAAATGAGCCTTAAAATATTACGTCGGCAAATCGACCGTCTGGATAAAGAAATTATCAATCTATTGAATAAGCGGGCTAATGCCGCAATTAAGATAGCCGGAATAAAACATACTACAAAACAAAGCGTCTATTGCCCTGACCGCGAAAGGGAAGTTTTAAAAAGACTTTCCGTCATAAATCGCGGGCCAGTTTCGCCGGGAGCGCTTGAGGCGATTTACCGCGAAATCATGTCCTCAAGCCTGGCCTTAGAAAAAAATGTCAAGATCGCCTATTTAGGGCCCCAGGCAACATTTACGCATCAGGCTGCCTTAAAAAAATTCGGTTCCCAGGTTGAATACGCCCCTTGCGAAAGCATAACCGATGTTTTCAGAGAGGTCGAAAGAGGCGACTGCGATTACGGGGTTGTTCCTATCGAGAATTCTGTTGAAGGAGCGGTAAGCCACACCATGGACATGTTGGTAGATTCTGATCTAAAAATATGTTCACAGGTAATCTTGGATATATCCCATAATTTACTGGCCTTATGTTCTAAAGAAAGGATTAAGCGGGTATATTCTAATCCGATGGTTTTTGGCCAGTGCCGCCAGTGGCTTGAGGATAATCTAAGAGGATTAGAAAGAATTGAAGTATCCAGCACTACGCATGCGGCGGATTTAGCTTCCCGGGAAAAGTATAGCGCCTGTATCGCCTCGTTATTGGCATCCAGGATCTATAATTTAAAGGTCGTCGCCCGCAGTATTGAGGATTCGCCGCACAATATCACTAAATTCCTGGTGATCGGAAATAATGATGTGCCTGCTACCGGCAATGATAAAACATCGATCATGTTTTCGATCAAGGATAAGGTTGGCGCCCTCCATGATATGCTTATACCTTTCAAGAAGTATAAGATCAACCTAACCAAGATAGAGTCCCGGCCTTCCAAAAAAAAGGCCTGGGATTATTATTTCTTCGTCGAATTTTCCGGGCATAAAGAATCAGAATTAGTTAAGAAAGCGCTTAAACAACTGGAAAATAACTGTAAATTCTTAAAGATATTGGGTTCTTACCCTATAGGAGAATAGGAGTAATAACGCGGATATACACGGATAAAAAACTGATGCACACGGATATTCCGTTAAAATCCGTAATAAATCCGTGGGAATCCGTGATAACTTATTTAATGTAGGAATAAAGATGGAACTAATCAGAAAAGATATATTAAAACTAAAAGCTTATATAGCCGGTAAGCCTATTGAAGAGACCAAGAGGGAATTCGGTTTAAAAGAAGTTATAAAACTCGCTTCAAATGAGAATCCTTTGGGATCATCGCCAAAAGCCATAAAAGCTCTGTTGAGATCTTTAACCGGTATCAACCGTTATCCGGATGCCCAAGGGTTTTATTTAAAGAAAAAAATAGCCCGGGTATCTGGACTTGCGCCTGAGAATATAGTTTTAGGAAATGGCTCGGATGAGCTTATCGACGTTATTATTAAGACTTTTGTGGAAAACAACGAAAATATTGTTAGCGCAGGAGTAACCTTTCTCGAGTACGAGATCATCGCCGGGATAAACGGCCGCCGGATTTTAACTGTGCCGCTCCGAGATTTTAAATTTGATCTTCCCCGGATCAGGAAGAATATTAATAATAAAACCAAACTGGTTTTTATCGCGAATCCCAATAACCCGACCGGCACCTATGTAAATGCCAAAGAATTGAAAAAATTCATCTCTTCATTGCCCGGCAGCGTCATTTTGGTCTTGGATGAAGCTTACGACGCATTTATCGATGTTAAAGATTTTCCCAGGGGGATCGAATACCTGGATAAAAACGTCCTGGTTCTAAAAACTTTTTCCAAGGCATATGGCCTAGCGGGCCTAAGAATAGGCTATTGCCTGGCAAATGAGAAATTCGCGTCATATATGGAGAGAGTAAGGCAGCCTTTTAATGTAAATTCGCTGGCCCAGGCCGCGGCAAATATGGCCCTGGAGGATAATGATTTCCTGAGTAAAACCCGCAGGGCTAACCTGAATGGGAAAGCGTTTCTATATGATTCTCTGGATAAGATCGGGGTATTTTATGTGCCATCGGTTACTAATTTTATTCTTATCGATACAGGGATAGATTGTCTGGAGGTTTTTAAAGAGCTGTTAAAACTTGGCGTTATTGTCAGGGATATGGCCCAATATAAATTAAATAGTTATATCCGGGTGACCATCGGAACCAAAAAAGAGAATGAGGCTTTTATAAAAGCTTTCAAGAAAGTTTTAATTAAATTGGGCGTTTAAAAAAGAGGGATAAATGATTATAGTTTTAAAGCCGGACGCGACAGATCAGCAGATAAACCATATTCTGGAGAAAGTTCAGAAACTCGGGCTTACGCCTCATGTTTCCAAGGGCACCGAACGTACTATTATCGGGATTATCGGGCCTGAAGACGTACTAAGAATCACCCCCCTGGAGGCATTTCCCGGGGTAGAAAAAGTGATGCCTGTATTATCTCCCTATAAGCTTGTCTCGCGGGAATTCCAGCCGGAAGATTCGGTTATTGACTTGGGTAATGGCGTAAAAATCGGCGGGAACAAGATAGTGGTTATGGCCGGGCCTTGCGCCGTTGAAAATTATGAAACTTTATCCGAGATCGCCCGGGAAGTTAAAAAAGCCGGGGCTTCGGTTATCCGGGCAGGAGCTTTTAAACCCCGGACCTCTCCGTATAGCTTTCAGGGCTTAGGGGAAGAGGGCTTAAAGATTTTAAAGCGGGTAAGCGTTGAGGTAGGCCTGATTACTATCAGCGAAGTCATGGATACCCGGGACATAGAATTGGTAGCCAAATACGTAGATATCCTGCAGATCGGGGCCAGGAACATGCAGAATTTCAATCTTTTAAAAGAAGTAGGAGCAACTAAAAAGCCGGTGGTTTTAAAGAGGGGATTATCATCCACGGTCAAAGAATTGCTTATGTCGGCGGAATATATATTATCCGCCGGTAATTTTAATTTAATACTTTGCGAACGGGGAATAAGAACCTTTGAAGATTCAACCCGCAATACTTTGGATATCAGCGCGGTGCCAATGGTAAAACAGCTTTCCCATTTGCCCATTATTGTCGATCCCAGCCATGCCGCCGGAAAATGGGGATTAGTTGCCTCTCTTTCTAAAGCGGCCATCGCCTCCGGGGCTGACGGATTGTTAATTGAAGTCCATAGCCATCCGGAAGATGCTATGTCCGACGGAGCTCAATCGCTTCTACCAGTCAATTTTCAGGAATTAATGAATGAACTTACTATTCTATCCGGAGCAATTAAAAGAAAACTATGATAAAATTCAACAAAGTCGCTGTCATCGGAATTGGCCTAATCGGAGGCTCGATAGCCCAAAGCCTTAAGAAAAAAAACCTGGCTAAAAAAATAGTCGGGATCAGCCTGCATAAAAGCACCATTCTGATCGCAAAAAGAAAAAGAATTTTTGACGAATGTTCGCAAGACCTCGATATCGTTAAGGGCGCGGACCTGGTGATTCTGGCTACTCCGGTTGATACAATAATAAAGCTTGCTCCCCGGATCGCCGCGCTAATCCCTGCTAATTGCCTGGTAACCGATGTCGGAAGCACAAAAAATGTGATCGTCAGTAAGCTAAGTAAAATTTTTCCTAATTTTATTGGTAGTCATCCATTGGCTGGTTCGGAAAAACGAGGGATAATAAATAGCGATAGCAGCTTATTCCTCGGCTCCCTGTGTATAATTACTCCTTTAAGAAATACCCCTAAACAATCATTGGCCAGGATTATCCGACTATGGCGCAAGGTCGGAACCAGGACGCTTATCCTATCCGCTCAGGAACACGATAGAATATTATCCTACGTCAGCCATCTTCCTCATATAACTGCTTTTGCTTTAATGATGTCCATACCTAAAGAGTACCTTAAATTTTCCGCCGGCAGCTTGAGGGACACAACTCGCATTGCGGCATCGCCTTCAAATATCTGGCTGAGTATCTTCTTAAGCAATAAACAAGAGGTATTAAAAAGGATACGGCTATTTTCGCGTAATTTAGATGCTTTAAAACAGGCAATCCTGGATAATAATACCGGACGTATAAAGAAAATGCTTGAGTCAGCCCGACAAAAAAGGGAGGCTTTAAAATAAATGATTATTGCGATTGACGGCCCGGCAGGGGCGGGTAAAAGCACGGTAGCCAAAATATTAGCAAGAAGATTGGGGTTTCTTTATATTGATACCGGAGCTATGTACAGGGCCTTAACCCTAAAGGCCCTGGAAGAAGAGATTGACCCCGGCGATACCGCGGGCATCGTTAAATTAGCTAACAGGGTGCGAATAGAATTAAAATATAAACGCCTGTGCGGATTAAACGTATTTATAGATGGGACAAACGTTTCTAAAGGAATAAGACAGCCCAATATCACTAAAATCGTATCGGATATCGCCAAGATAAAGGGCGTACGAAAGGTGATGTTGGGTTTACAGAGAAGAATGGGTGAATCGAATAATAGCGTTTTAGAAGGCAGGGATATCGGGACCGTGGTCTTTCCCGATGCCCAAAAAAAATTCTTCCTGGATGCCCGGTTTAATGAACGGGTAAACCGCCGTTATAAGGAATTAAAGGTTACAAAACTAAAGGATATAACCGTTAACAATGTAGCCAGGGATTTAAGCAATCGTGATACCATTGATTCAACCCGTAAGATTGCTCCCTTAAAAAAAGCAAAAGACGCAATTTATATTGATACGACAAATATGAGCGTTAACAAAGTAGTCAAAACGCTGTTGAGCCATATAAAAAACCGCGTTGATCAAAGCATAGGTTTTGCAAATTAATGGATAAATCATTGATCAGGAATTTCTCAATAATCGCCCATATTGACCACGGTAAATCTACCCTGGCAGACCGGATACTGGAGGTAACCGGAGCCTTGGATAATAGGCATCGCCAGGACCAGGTCTTAGATGATATGGACCTGGAGAGGGAAAGAGGCATAACCATTAAAGCCTCCACCGTTAGGTTATCTTATAACGCCTTGGATGGCAAAGAATACGTTTTTAATCTTATTGATACGCCCGGGCACGTTGATTTTACTTATGAGGTATCTAAGTCCCTGGCTGCCTGCGAAGGCGCGGTTCTGATAATTGACGCCGCCCAGGGCATTGAGGCTCAGACCGTGGCTAATTATTACCTGGCGATGGAGAATAATCTGGCTATGATACCGGTTATTAATAAAATTGACCTTACCAGTATTGATATACCTAAAGTTAAAGAACAGGTCATCACTATACTTGGTTTCAAGGAAGAAGATATTATCCTGGCTTCAGCCAAGGAAGGCACGGGGGTAAAAGACATTTTAGAGAGGATTATACATTTTGTTCCCGAACCTCCGGGAGAATTTAACCATCCTTTAAAAGCCCTGGTTTTTGACTGTAGGTTTGACTCTTTTAAAGGAGTAGTTGTATTTATCCGGATTATGGATGGCACAATTACCAAGAAAACCTCGATAAAATTTATGCATTCCGGGCAAATTTATAAGATCGAGGAATTAGGCGTTTTTAAGAATCTTAAGTATGCTGAAACTGATTCTCTCTCCTGTGGAGAAGTCGGATACCTAACCGCTAATATCCGCGACCCCAGGGAAATCGTAATCGGGGATACCATGACCGACGTAAAAAATCCCTGTGACAATCCCTTGCCTGGCTACCGGACGCTTAAACCCTTGGTTTTCTGCGGGATCTACCCGGTAAACCCGGCGGATTTTCCGGACCTGCGGGATGCTATGGATAAGCTTAAATTATCGGACGCCTCATTTGTTTTTGAACCTGAAAACAGCCAATCGTTCGGCTTGGGTTTTCGCTGCGGTTTTTTAGGGCTCTTGCATATGGAGATAGTCCAGGAGCGGTTGGAAAGAGAATATGGCCTTAACCTGATCCTGACAGTACCGAATGTTGTTTATAGACTTAAAAAAAGAGACGGCGAAATTATTGATATAGATACGCCGGCAAAATTCAGCGCAAGCCAGGATGCAGATGAATATTTTGAACCGTATGTAAAATTGTTGACAATCATTCCGGTTGATTGCATTGAACCGGTTTGTGAAATGGTTAAATCCAGGCGGGGAGTGTTTAGCTCAAGAAAACACTTGGGCGTTGACCGCGTTGAATTGGATTTTGATATTCCGCTTTCAGAGATAATCGTAGATTTTTATGACCGGATAAAATCCCTGACCAGGGGATACGGTTCGATTGATTATGAATTTAAAGATTATCATCCAACTAAACTGGTCAGGCTGGACGTTATGTTTAACGGAAATATCTGTGATGCCTTTTCTTCGTTAATACCTAAGGAGAAGTCAGTCTTCAGGGCTCATGCCTTAGCCGGTAAGCTTAAAGAATTAATCCCCAGGCAGCTGTTTGAAGTTAACATACAAGTCGCGATAGGCAGCACTATCTTGGCCTCGGAAAAGGTGAAGGCGGTTGGTAAACATGTAACCAGTAAATGTTACGGCGGGGATATTACCCGTAAAAGAAAACTTTGGGAAGGGCAGAAAAAAGGCAAGAAAAGATTAAAACAATTCGGCAAGGTAGAGATACCTCAGGAGGCTTTTTTAGAGGTTTTAAAAATATGAAAACAAAATCTAAGCAGGCTATACGGGAATGGGTAGAATCAATAGTAGTCGCTTTTTTACTGGCGATGTTAATCAGGACCTTTGTGGTTCAGGCTTACCGGATACCTACGGGCTCGATGAGGATGACCCTTATTGAAGGGGACATCATAATGGTCAATAAATTCCTATACGGAGCGAAGGTGCCTTTTTTGAACTGGAGGCTTCCGGCCATAAGGCAGCCTAAAAAGGGTGATGTGGTTGTATTTATTTATCCGGAGAACCCCAGGAAGGATTTTATTAAGAGGCTGGTGGCAACCGGCGGGGAAACGGTTGAGATACACAACGGCACAATTTATGTCAATAATCTGCCATTAGTAGAT
This sequence comes from Candidatus Omnitrophota bacterium, assembly GCA_018825985.1. Lineage (GTDB taxonomy): Bacteria > Omnitrophota > Gorgyraeia > Gygaellales > Profunditerraquicolaceae > JAHKAP01. Next base: position 17,991 of record JAHKAP010000079.1, on the reverse strand, counting down.
TCAACCTTCAGCCAGAGGTATTACTATAATCGGGGAAATTACTGTTTAGAGGGAGAAAAGGTGATTGTCCCCAAAGACAGTTATTTTGTCTTAGGGGATAATTCTGTATCTTCCCAAGATAGCCGTTATTGGGGGTTTGTTCCTAAAGATAATATCCGAGGCAATGCCATATTAATCTATTGGCCATTAAACAGGATAAGGATGATCAAATGAACACCGCACCTTCCAATAAATTCAATCTATTTAAAACAAATGTTTTTAGAATTATGAATATGGAAGAAGGTGCGGGGTGAACTTCGCCAATAAAATATCCACATTTAGGTTGTTAAGCGTACCGTTTTTTATTTCTACCCTGATTTATTATAGTCCTGATCGCGATATCTTAAGGTTTTTGGCTCTGGGTATATTTTTTCTGGCTGTTATTTCCGACGCCATAGACGGATATATCGCCAGAAAGACAAAAGATAAATCCAAGGCCGGATTAGTTTTAGACCCATTGGCGGACAAGGTTCTTTTGATGAGCGCGTTTATCTGCCTTTATTTCATAAACACCGGCGTAAAATTTCCGCTCTGGGTAGTTTTGATCGTTATCAGCCGTGATTTGATAATCCTATTAGGCGCAGTCGTAATTTTCATCGTTAAGCAGGATATAAGCAGTTCGCCTACCAGATGGGGCAAGCTTACGACTACTTTTCAGATGCTCTCAGTTATTTCGGTTTTGCTGAAATTGAGTTTTTCATATTACCTATGGTGGCTGGCAGTCGCCTTTACCATTATTTCCGGGATAGATTATACTATTAGGGGGTTTAAAATTTTATATGCTGTGGATAATTCCCGCGTTATTAGTTAGTTATCTTATCGGTTCAATACCTACCGCTTATATATTTGCTAAAGTTTTAAAAGGTATAGATATCCGTAAAACAGGCTCGGGTAATGTCGGAGCTACTAACGCCGCCAGGATATTAGGTAAAAAAACCGCTATAGTAATCCTATCACTGGATATATTAAAAGGCCTGTTGCCGGTTATATTCCTGGGAGATCTTATCAGCCCTCAAGTAGGCTTGAACCAGGAGGTATTACGAATAATGCTGGGTTTTAGCTCTATCGCCGGACATAACTGGACTATTTTTTTAGGATTTAGAGGAGGGAAAGGGATAGCCACTACCCTTGGAGTATTACTGGGGTTAACTGTCAGGCTGGCGGGATTAAAAATAGTATTAATTTGGGTAATAATTACCTGGGTTATAGCGTTTATTCCGTTTAGGATCGTTTCGTTGGCCTCTGTGATAAGCGGCCTGAGCCTGCCTGTTTATTCCGTTTTATTCAAGCAATCGAAGATTATTTTTATATCGAGTATAGTAATAACTGTTTTTATAATTCTGCGCCACAAATCCAACCTTCAAAGGCTATTCCAAGGTAAAGAAAACCGCCTGTTTTAAACACGGATACTCACGTATTTATATACGGATTAACACAGATTTATCCGTGTCTATCCGTTATTTTATCTGTGCATGTCCGCATGAAACCCCACTCCACCTAATCTTGATAGATACGCTTTAGGCGTATATTTGGGCCCTGTTTTCGCTGCGCGGGATTTCGCTATATGCGACAAGATACGTCGCATATTTGTTCTCGTTACCGCCCAGCGGTATCTCACTGAATGCGTCTACGACGCTTATTTGAGTTCGGGAAACCGCTTTCTTAAAAAGCTCATATTCCCTTGAAAGAGCTTAAGTTATGATGTTATACTCTAATAGAAATTGATTCCCGCCAGCCATAAAGGGAGGGAATAGCCGGGTTACCGAAAAAAATAATACTGGAGTAACCCGGCTTTTTAACTCACGCAAGGAGCCCTAAGATGCGCGACCTTTTGTATAAAAATTTAACTTCTCTGGATAAGAAGAAAAGGATAATAGCCAGTTCAGAAACTCTAGACAAAGAGGGGTTACGTAGAGTTATACACAGGCACTTTGTATATATGGTAAAAGAGGCGAAGCAGCAAGATAATTCAAAACCAACGCCTTATGTTTATGTTTTAAAAGAGCGGAATAATGCGCAGCAAAAAGAAAAATTTTTCTGCCGGATAAAAGGAAGCATGTATTTAACCCAGGATAATAAATTATACCTGATCGTGTTTATGCATTCTTTAAAAATCTCACTCGAAGCCATGCCCAACCCCGTTTCTAATTAATTTACCGTAAAATCCCTGATTCATGGCTCAACTTTTTTATAAATAAAATTAATTTTTCTATTGACATATTAATTTTTTTTATATAGAATATGTACATTAAATCAGAAAGAAATTCAGAATATATAAATCAGAGGCACATAAAAAAGGAGGGGGCTGTGAGTCTAAAGAAATGGAGCGGGTTATTTCTGGTGATCGCGATGCTATCTTTCGCCAGCGTATCATGGGCAGCGCAGAAAAAGGTCCTTTATATTGATGCTTATCATGAAGGATATGCCTGGAGTGATGGAGAGGTTCAGGGAGCAAGAGATGTAATAGGTAATAAGGCGGAATTTAAAGTTATTCGCATGGATACTAAGCGTAATGGATCGGTAGAATTCAAGAAACAGGCAGCGCTTCAGGTCAAGGCTATGATAGAGTCTTATAAGCCTGATGTGGTTATTGCAGCGGATGATAATCCTTCTATTTATGTAATAGTTCCTTATTATAAAGATTCGAATATTCCGTTTGTATTTATCGGGCTTAACTGGGATGCTTCTTATTTAGGTTTTCCCTGGCCTAATGTTACCGGCGTATTAGAGGTATCAGTTGTGAAACCTCTAATTGAAATGATGAGGACCTATGCCAAGGGTGACCGTTTGGGATTTCTCGGCAAAGAGAACGAAACAGATCATAAAGAAGCGGACAACTGGACCCGTAAGTATGGCGTAGAGCTTAATGCCAAATTTGTAAATACGTTTGAGGAATGGAAAGCCGCTTTCAAAGAATTACAAGATCAGGTTGATATGCTTTTTGTGGTTAATAATGCCGGCATCACGGGTTGGGATGATACTGAAGCTAAGGCTTTTGTCAGGGAATATACCAAAATACCTACCAGCAGCTCGCATGATTTTATAGCTCCGTTTGTTTTGCTTAATTACGCCAAGCTGGCTGAAGAACAAGGCGAGATCGGCGCTGGAATAGCCTTACAGATACTCGATGGTAAATCTCCTAAAGATATACCTATTACTAATAATAAAAAAGGCCAGACTTATGTTAATTTAGCCATCGCAAAAAAACTGGGCATCCAGTTTACGCCTCAGTTCTTGAAATCTGTTAAAGTTATCAACGAGTAATTGAGCTGATAATCAAATCGGTGTTTTGAGCTGGTTATAAAATCGGAGGTAAGATCAGCTTAATTAAGGAAAGTGAAAAAACCGGGTTGATGCACGAGGATCAATCCGGTTTTTTCTTTTTTTGATGGATAAAACAAAAACATTAATAATATTTTTTTTATTCTTTTTTTGCCTTTCTTTTTTCGCTGAAACTGCTTTTTCTTCAACTCAGGCGGCAGAATTCCTTTGCGAATTAGGGATATCTTTTTATAAGAGCGGAAGGCATGAGGAGGCCCTAACTGAATTCAAGAAAGTCCTGTTGATAGAGCCCGCCAATAAAACAGTCTTATATTATATCAATAATATATTTAATGCTCCTCCTAAAGAGCCCGCGCAAACGATAGAAGAGCCCGCGCAAACGATAGAAGAGCCCGCGCAAACGATTACAGATAAGAAAGAAGATGTAGAAAACTCTGCCGGCCGGAATCAGGCCATGCTCAGCGCCCTGGAAGGATTTAAGCCCCCAGAGGAATCCAAAAAAACTACAGATAAAGCCGCAATTAAAAAACCTGATATTAAGATAAGCGGGGATGCCCAGGTTGGTTTTGGTTTCCGGGGTAGAAACGATTTTTTATGGAAAAGGGCGAACTACGATTTTAATGAAAAGAATTACCGGGTCCTTTCCGAAGAAGCGCTAGATAATAAATTTAATACTTTTGACCAGCGCATATTTGATCGGTTAAAGGTTAGGATGGATAGTGACCATAAGGAAGGTTTTAATTTTCATAGTGAAATAGCCATAGACCCCTGGAGCTTTACCGGTAAAGGGCCAAAAACTACTCTGACCAGCGAATGGGGCGATACGGCTGAGGTGGAATTAAAATACTGGTCCAATTCAGGATACATAATTGGCGAAACGATACTTACCTCCAAATCCGGAAATTCTTTCAGCATTCCGGAGCTTAAGGTATTAAATCACGAAACTGATGCCTTTGCCGCGTCTGGAGCTTTTCAGAACGAGTGGGGGGTCAGTGATATATTCAGAGTCCCCGCCACTAAGATAGAAATGCAATTTCAGCCAGTCAGGGAATTATGGATTGATTATAAAAACGATAATTTAAATTTCAGGGTATTCCCCATGGCCTATCAAACCCAGGCTTTTACTACTGATGACCCATTGACCCTTTCCAATAATCATATCTGGTGGGAACCCAGCCCCTGGTTAAGAAAATGGAACAGGGGAATTTATAATTACGGCGTAACTGCCCCAGATTTTACCAAAGGCTACTGGGATGATTCTCTGGCATCTTACACCAAAGACAGCGACGGTATATTCTTAACCGCTTTAAGGGGATTTTCTTTTAGTTTTACTCCGGGAGAAGAAACATCATTTAGCTCCACCTTCGCTTCTCCTAAAGGTTTATGGCAGGACTATTCTGAAGTAGATAACCTAATTTCAGCAAACCGATTGAAACAGCGTATCGCTAGCGGCCTGATCTTGGGGGCTACCTATACCTCCCGGACCGGTTTCAACCTGGATGACAAAGATAAAGTCGACAGCCGAAATAATGTATTCGGCGCGGATGTTAATTATGAAATAAAACAGGGGATTAAGGCATCATTGGAGGCGGCGACTTCACGCTCTGCCAATGACCTGACTAATTCTGAATATAAAACTAAATACCGGGGGAATGCTTTTTATTTTTCAATTATCAACCGCTATCCGGCTATAGATATAATCGATTCCTCATATGATTCACTTAATCTTGGCAAGGGTGACGATTTCATGCTTAAAACCCGGCTTTTCGGCGCGCATATGGATAGAGGTTTTGACCCGGCGCTCTCTAATTACCGTCAAACCAGGGATGATACCTTTTGGGGCAGGCATATCCATTTCCGTAGGCCGTTAGCATACCAATCTTCAGGGCTCTACAATACAAATATAGGCATGGATGATATTAATCCGTTTAAAATAGGAAATGGCGTAGACGCCGGCAGGGATGCCCTGGGTTTTCGCCTGGAAATGATCTGGAAAGATAAAACGAGTAATTTATTTGATACTCGAAACGTCCATGATGTAAACGGTAAGTTTATTGAAAATGTGGCCCGCGATGAATTTACCTGGCAGGCCACAGAAAAATTAACTTTTAAAACCCTGGGGATCTATCAGGCTATGCCTAAAACCAAAGCCGGAATCGACCCTTTTATGAACGATCCGGTTAATAACCGGTACCTGGCTAATGATAATATAGAAGATAATAAGGATTGCTCCTTAAAAACCGGCTCAATGGGGCTGGAATATCAATTTTTTAACTGGTTGGCTTTAAACGGAGTATGGGAACGCACTAATGATTACACCTTGGCCTATGATAATTTCCCTCGTGGCTTACTAAACAGCGCTAACCGTTCTTATCTTTACACCCAGAATGGGCTTGTTTACCGAGATACCAGTAGCTGGCTCTACGATCAGGGGCTTTTCCCTAACCCGCCGTACCATTTTTATAATATCTTTAAATCCGGATTAAGGTTAAACCCGATGGATAATATGGAGATTTACCTGGATTATACCCGTAACGAGTTTGAAAGCGCCGGGCAGATCTCTGAAGAGATGAATCATATCGGAACGGAGGTCGGGTATCTCCCTAACAAAAAATTAGGTTTATTTTTCCGTTATGTATATTCACGCTGGCAGGACCTGGATAGGTTGCGCCAGGGAATAACTAGCCCCCGCGGCCACCATAACCTATTCTCAGAAATAAGGTATATGCGCACCAAAGACGAGGAATTTGTTATCAGCTATGGGGATGGCGGATATATGCCTGTAGGCGCTATGGCATCGGATCCGTTTGGGGGAGGATTATCCGCACTTGATATACAACATATTATCCGCTTATTTTACCGCAAGAAATTCTAACCCCGCACCTTCCAAAAGATTAAATTACTTTAAAACAGATGGTTTTAGAATTGTGAATAAGGAGTAAGGATCGGGGTTGATTATTCCAGAAAAATATCGATTTTATTGAATTTTCGATCACGGACTTGTTCAGCGTAAGGTGAGGGTATTAAACTTGAAGATATTTCGGTGGTTTTACCTTCCTGATCAAGCAATACTATCTTTTTTATACTAACCGGATTATTTCCAAACGTATTTTTTTTCTTGGGGTTATGATAAGTAACTTTAATCTTGCTTAAGAAATTAAAACTATAAGTTTTATCCTTTGTAAACATCCATCCGGGCAGGACCGGAGAGAACTTTAAATTTAATTGATTTTTATTATTTAAAATAAACGGCTGTTTTCCTATATTCATCACCAACCAGATATTCAGAAATTCGGCTGTTGATCCGGAAAGCCGGGCCACAAAACCGTTTCCGTGCAGTTTCTTATCCGGAAATACGCTGCTTACCAAAAATGACGAATTCTCCAGAATGCTTCTGCCGTAAGTTTTAGGATTCTGAAAAGGTATGAGGCAGTTCTTAAAATCCCGGAAAAACTCTTCATGGAGCCCGCATTTTAATAGTTCTAAAAGATATTTATATTCCATATGCAGCCATATAGATTCATTCTCCAGCCAACCGGGAGTAAAAACCCTGCATCTGCCAATTTCTTCCGGCATCGCCGAAAGAGAAGACGTTACCTTGTACATCTTTAGTTTTTTATCATATAGTCCGCTTTTTAGGATCGCCGCATACATAACCCTGGCCTGGTTAATATCCATAAGTTTTAAAGCGTGGTAAGGAGCCTCTAAGAAATAAGGGACTTTTTTTTGCTCAAATCTTATAGCCCTTATAAAAGGAGCTTCCAATTTTTCAAATTCTTTAACCTCATTAATGAAATAAGAATAGTGGATATTATCTTTTTTGTCCCAGGCTTTATTAAGGCCAAAATCGAGCTTTTTTAGTGCGTATTCTAATAAATTGATCAACTCCCCGGCCGAAATCTGTTTTTCATTTCCGCTGACCCCAAATCTGGTCTTCTCCCGGTAATCTTCCTTTAAATTGTGGCTTTTATCCCAGAATAAATAGTCTTTATCAACGCTATCGCTATTAAAATAATCCGCGATCAATGCGCCTAAGCCGGTGAAGAAAAAATATATTTCTTCCGCTAAGCTGATCCCGCTAGTCGCGGTTTTATCAAGGCTATTCTTTAAAAATAAAACAAATCTTTTTAATTCAAAGGTTTCACAGGTTGAAGAGCCAAATAACGCGGGCAAACCATTCAGCGCATCAAACCAGTTAGGCTTATCCGATTCCATTTCAATACCTACGCCAAACGCATCCAGGGAAGCTAATTTATTAGCTAATATGCAAACAAGCTTAGCCGCCAAGGAGGTTTTATAAATTTCACCCAAACCATGATCAGTCCGGGCTACGCGGGGCGAGGTTACGCGATTTTCAAGCATATCTTTTTTAACATCATCAAAACCCACTGAATGTAATTGTTTGGGTATTCCGTCTAAAAGCAGGTATTTCTGAGAACGAGGTTTTACAAAGGTAAAAAAATCATAAAACGTGAAACCATTCTTTTTAAAAACAAGTTCTTTCAACTTCTCGGGATAAATCGCCAGATAGTTTTCTAATAGGTCCAAATTATATGTCCAATGATCAGTCCAGAAACCTTCATGAAAACTGGCTTCCTGGGATTTTTGGCAGTGAGAAAGAAGGATATTGACAAATTCATCGGCTTTTACCTTGAGATCAATCTTGTTTTTCTCCAGAAACATGACGACTTCGCCCGGAGTAAAAGATTTGTTAAAGAAATCCGATATTTGCGGCGTAACTTTGCCATTAATAAGGGATTCTAAGACGGGGGTAAACTCCCGAGAATCGTTCAAGCTAAAAAAAGCGCCCTTGACCACCAAAGGATTAAAACCGTCCAACTGGATCAAATTAAAAAACATACTGATATTCTCGTCAGTTAACTCGGGATTAAACCAAGTATCGCATCTACGGTTCTGGTTAATATCACGATAATTACCGTTACCTTGGGAAAAATAGGTAGGGTCAAGTTCATACTTATTGTAATCTCTCTCTAGGTCGCCATGCTTACGGGAATACAAATAAAATATTGTTCTGTGGCGTTTGGACTGGAAAGTTACCGGATAGCCGCCGCGCATTATATTGTCCAGATAAGTTTGTTTGGCGTATAAATCGAATTCTTTCGAAGAGCTGTGGGTAAAGATGTCGTTTTGCAGGCCTTCAATGATATTTTTATTCTCAATTCTTTTTTTGCCCAGGTATCCGGGCCTGGTTATACGGGACAAGGAAGAGTTAAGGGTTTTTAAATTAGGCATGTTTCCGGTAATGGAATAATAAACCTTCTGGGATCCAGGGGCCAATTCAAAATCCAGGTCGAGAAAAGCGCAGGGCGTCTTGTTTTGGGTTATCTGATCTTTGGGGTAGCGGAATTTAGAGTTCTTTAAAAAATAAAACGGGCAGGAAAAATCACTTACCGGACCAAAGATGCATTGGGGGTCGACTATCGGTTTTATGATACCGGGCCTATTATTTTTATCGCAATGGAATCCGAGAAAGAAATTACCCTCTTTAATATGGATCACCTGGGGCCGGTCTATCGGATCGACATCCAGTTTAAAAAAAGGAACCCGGTTTTTTAAATTTTCAACCTTCATCCAGGCCTCAATGGTCCGGCTTAGTTTTTTCAGGAATAGATTACTCACTCCATAGGGGATTATTTTAGGCAATCCATCCAGCAATTGGATCTGGCGGGTTTTCTTGCCGGTATTTTTTATGGTAACTATTCTCACCAGGCCGGCATAAGAATCCTGAGGGATATTAAAATATTCAACTTCAGTCTTAAGGCCAAGAGTTGAATTTTCTTCCTGGATATTCAAATCGTAAGATGTGATAGCCATCCTGGTTTTTAGGTTAAAATCAAGATTGGTAAGCCCATTATGAAACGGTTCGTAAAAAATATTTCCTTTTGGCGTGAGTATTTTGATAAAGGTCCTAAAACCCAGCAGGGAGACTGATTCCCAGGCTTTATTCGCGGGGATAAATTCCAGTATAGAATGGTCCCTATTCTTAATTCCAAAACTGATTATAGCCTGTCCACGGTTAACATAGAAAAGCCACATCGGTATTCCGTATTTCCCGGAAATACCTGGAAAAAAGCTGGCAAACGGCTTGGCATAATTATAATTTTCAATAATAAATTCGTTTTGATCGTTTAAATAATATTTCGGTTCTTTATCCTGGATGCATTTAGTCATCTATTTGTCCCCCGACTGTTGGCCTTAAAGTGATTGCTAAGGTTTTATTTTACATAATTTAAGTGATTTGTCTACATCTTTTATCAACGCCCAATACCTTTTGACTTTCCGGTCTAAAAATGCTATCATATAGAATTAAAACAAAGGAGAAAACAGGCCGTGGCAATCAATAGAGAAACAGTTGAATATGTAGCCCATTTATCCCGTATCGACTTAGAGGATAATGAATTAGATAAATTTTCCCGGCAGATACAGGATATAGTCAATTATATTGATAAGCTTAAAGCGCTGGATACTGACTTGGTTAGCCCTACAAGCCATATTCTACCCATTAATAACGTATTACGTGAGGATATTCCTGTTTCATCATTACCTATAGAAAAAACCCTAAGAAACGCGCCTATGAAAAATGCTAATTTTTTCTCAGTCCCGAAAGTCATCGAATAAATGGCCAGCCTACATCCTAACACTCTAACCGCTCACGAATTACTGGAGAAACTAAAGAATAAAGAAATTTCCGCTTTGGATATTGTAAATTTCGTTTTTGAGAAAATCAAGAAAACTGATCCAAATCTACGGGCCTACGCCCGCCTGGATGCCGGACTTAAAGATGGACAAATCATGGGTAAGGAGGGGATCTTAAAAGGCCTGCCTATTTCAATAAAAGATAATATCTGCACCGAAGGCTATAATACGGAATGCTGTTCCCGGATATTAGATGGTTTTAAGCCGCCTTATGACGCTACTGTAATCCGTAAGCTTAAAGAAGCAGGGGCCACTATATTGAATATAAAAACCAATATGGATGAATTTGCTTTTGGTTCTTCTACTGAGAATTCCTGTTTTGGCCCAACTCGCAATCCCTGGAATTTAGATTGTGTTCCCGGCGGATCATCGGGTGGTTCAGCCGCAGCTGTCGCCGCAGATGAAGCGATTTTCGCTTTGGGTTCAGACACCGGAGGCTCAATACGCCAGCCAGCTAGCTATTGCGGTGTAGTCGGATTTAAGCCAACCTATGGAAGAGTTTCCCGCTATGGATTGATAGCTTTTGCCTCTAGCCTGGACCAGATCGGGCCGATCACTAAAGACGTCTTAGATAGCGCGGTATTGATGAATGTTATCTGCGGGTATGACCCACTGGATTCTACTTCGGTAAATATTAAAGTTCCGGATTATACCAAATCGCTGGTTAAGGATATTAAAGGCTTAAGAATCGGCATACCTAAAGAATATTTCATTGAAGGAATGGATCCGGAAATAAAAAAAATTACCGATGAAGCTGTTAATCAATTAAAAGATCTGGGGGCTGTTTGTAAGCCGATATCGCTTGCCCATACTGAATACGCTGTCCCGGTTTATTATGTCTTAGCTACGGCTGAGGCAAGCTCGAATTTAGCCAGATTTGACGGGGTTCAATACGGTTTACGCGCTGAAAACTCTGCTGTTATGATAGATAAACGCAAATCCGAAACCGATAATAAGTTAATCAGAATGTATAAGGCTACCCGGGGTAAAGGTTTCGGAGAGGAAGCTAAACGAAGGATAATTCTGGGGACATTCGGACTGTCCCACGGATATTATGATGCTTATTATTTGAGAGCCTTAAAGGTTCGCACATTAATTAAACAGGATTTCGACCAGATTTTTAAAGAATTCGATTGTATAGCCGCGCCTACAACCCCGACTCCGGCATTTAAAATCGGCGAGAGGTCACAGGATCCTTTAAGCATGTATCTTTCGGATATTTATACGATCTCAGCAAATTTAGCCGGGTTACCGGCGATATCTATACCTTGCGGATTAACCAAAGATGGCCTACCCGCTGGTTTACAGATTTTAGCTAAACCGTTCAGCGAAGAAATCATTTTCAGGGCCGCCTATACTTATGAACAAAATACACCATGGCATCTACAAAAACCAAAAATTTAAATAAGAAGGCACGGATGCAGGTGAAGGTAAAGTATTTCTTGACCTTCACCTATACCTTTACCTATTTAATTTAACTCAATAATATGGAATATGAACCAGTCATAGGATTAGAAGTCCACATCCAGCTTAAAACCAGGACTAAAGCTTTTTGCGCCTGCCTGACAGATTTTGGTAATCAGCCAAATTCCCAGGTTTGCCCGGTATGCCTGGGATTTCCCGGAACTTTACCGGTATTAAATATAATCGCCCTGGAATATTCGGTAAAAGTCGGACTGGCTTTAAACTGCCTGGTCCAGGAATATACTAAGTTTGACCGCAAACATTATTATTACCCTGACCTGCCGAAAAATTATCAGATATCCCAATATGAACTGCCTATATCCAAAGACGGTTTCCTGGATATTAATATAGATGGATTAATCAAGCGGATTAATATCCGCCGGGCCCATTTAGAGGAAGACGCAGGAAAATTAATTCACAAGGATGACTTGAGCCTGGTAGATTATAACCGCGCCGGCATTCCCTTATTGGAGATTGTGAGCGATCCAGATATGAATTCTCCCCAAGAAGCTTATGAATACCTGACAAAACTTAAAAGTATAATCGAATATCTGGATGTTTCAGATTGCGATATGGAAAAGGGGTCTTTGCGTTGCGATGCGAATATCTCATTAAGAGAACGCGGCAGCAAAGGTTTGGGGGTTAAGACCGAATTAAAAAACATGAATTCTTTTAAAGCGGTTAAAGATGCGCTTAGTTTTGAAATCAAGCGCCAGTCTGATTTATTGGATGATGGGGAAAAGATCATTCAAGATACCAGGCTCTGGAATACTAAAGAACTAAAAACCCTGCCTATGCGCACCAAAGAAGGAGCCAAAGATTACCGTTATTTCCCAGAGCCGGATTTGCCGCCTTTTATTATCAGCCCGACGAAAATAACTGAGATTAAAAAAGATATCCCTGAACTCCCCGAAGTAAAAGCCCTGCGTTTTCAAAAGGAATACGGGATTTTAGAATATGATTCCCGGATCATGGTTTTGAACAAAAAAAATTCCTTATTTGCCGAAAAATGCCTTACGGTTTATCCGGATAAAGATAAAAAACCGGTAGCAAACTGGCTGATCGGACCGATGCTCTCTGAGGCGAACAGCCGCAATTGCGATCTCCCGGGATTGGATATTTCCCCTAAAGACCTGATAGAGTTAATTGGTTTTACTCAGAGGCAAGAGATCTCCAACCTAACCGCAAAATCCGTCTTAACCGATATGCTTAATTCTAAAAAAACAGCGGCTGAGGTAATCAAAGAAAAAAATCTGGTTCAAATCTCCGACGCATCCGGGCTGGAAAACTATATTTCGGATGCTATCAAAGAAAACTGCGCTGTAGCTAACGATTTTAAAAACGGTAAAGAAAATGCTTTGATGTTTTTAGTCGGTGAGGTTATGAAGAAAAGTAAGGGAAAGGCTAATCCTAAAGTAGTCCAGGATCTTTTAAAGAGGAGGCTGGTTTAATATGCGCAAAATGATATTTTTCGGAATTGTTATTTTTTTATCTATAGTGATAACTTTATCCGTGGCAATTTCGGCCACGGATAAAAAAAAGGCAGAATTGTATAAGCAGGCTCAATTATTTTCCGATACCCTGGCAATAATTCAATCGGATTATGTGGAAGAGCCAAAATCAAAAGATCTGATCTATGGGGCCTTAAAAGGCATGCTCTCATCTTTAGACCCTCACAGCCAATTCATGGATCCGGAAACATACAATGAATTAAAAGTGAATACCGAAGGTAAATTCGGAGGAATAGGGATAGAGATCACGATAAAAGACGGGTTACTGACTGTAGTCACGCCGATTGAAGATACTCCGGCCTGGAAGGCCGGAATTAAAGCTAATGATCGTATAGTTAAAATCAATAATGAGTTGACCCGGGATATAAGTATTACTGAGGCAGTAAAGAAAATGCGGGGTAATTCCGGCGATCCGGTCAACATAACAATCTTAAGGGAATCCGAAAAAAAGATCCTCGACTTAAAGATAATCCGGGATATCATCAGGATTAAAGATATTAAAGAAGCGACGATTTTAGATAACCAGATTGCCTATATCCGCCTTATTGAATTCAGCGAGAATACGGCAAATGATCTTGATAAAGCTTTAAATGCTTTAAATAAAACCCAAATGAAAGGAATTATACTCGACCTGAGGAATAATCCCGGAGGGCTATTGGAATCAGCGGTAAAAGTTGTTGAGCGTTTTATCGAAAAAAATAAATTGGTGGTTTATACCAAGGCCCGTAAGCAGTCCCAGAATCTAGAGCTTATTTCACGGTATGGTCATCCTATTCTGGATCTGCCTATTATAGTATTGATCAATGAGGGCTCGGCATCAGGCAGTGAGATTGTCGCCGGAGCGCTCCAGGACTACGGCCGGGCCTTAGTAGTAGGCGTTAAATCATTCGGTAAAGGTTCAGTTCAGACAGTCATACCACTAGGCGACGGTTCAGCGTTAAGGCTGACTACCAGTAAATATTTTACTCCTAACGGAAAAGAAATACACGGAAAGGGGATCATTCCTGATATTGTCGTTCAAGAAGCCAAGATAATGCCTGAAACAGGCGAAGAAGCAGCAGTAGAAGATAAATCTTCCGAGGTCTTCGATCAAGTAGAAAAACGTGATAATAAACCCGAAAATAAAATAATGGACAAGTATAAAAACGATGTCCAGCTTATGCGCTCGATGGATATTTTAAAGGGAATCATAGTTTACCGCAATATCGGGAAGAAGTAACTATGAATAAACTTCGTAATTATAAAATAGCGGTAATAATTCTATCCCTCCTGATTACGCTTCAGGGGGTGGTAATTTTTATCATATTAAGACCCAAAAGAACCGCTATAGCGCCTAAGCCCCTAGAGCAAATAAAGGCAAAGATCGCTATAGTTATAGACGATTGGGGTTATAATCTTAATAATCTGCATATTTTAGACCAGATAAAATACCCCATGACTATGTCGGTATTGCCTAATCTGACATACTCTAAAACAATTTCTGAAGAATTGCGGCGCCGGGGATTTGAAGTTATTCTGCATCTGCCGACTGAGCCATTTGAGAAATACAAATTGGAAGAAAATACCATATTAACTACAATGGATGAAACAACGATAAAGAACATCCTGGCTTTTGATCTGGATAACGTTCCTCACGTAAAAGGCGTATCTAATCATATGGGTTCAAAGCTTACATCGGATATCAGGGCTCTGGGGTTTGTGTTTAAAGAGTTAAAGAAGCGGGATCTTTATTTCCTGGACAGTTTTTCTTCCTCTAGCTCGGTGGCTTCAAAATTGGCCGACGAGGAACATATTCCATTTGCCAGACGGGATGTATTCCTGGATAATAAGGCAGATTACTATTATATTAAACGACAACTATTGGAATTAAAAAATAAGGCCAAGGCGTATGGAAAGGCAATTGGCATAGGCCATAATCATAAATTGACCCTGGAAGTATTACGCGATTTTATTCCGGCTACGGAAAAAGAAGGATACCGGTTTGTCTTCGTGTCAGACTTGGTAAAATAATATGTATACACTGGGAATAGAAACTTCTTGCGACGAGACTTCGGC
The DNA here is from genome assembly GCA_018825985.1 of Candidatus Omnitrophota bacterium. Lineage (GTDB taxonomy): Bacteria > Omnitrophota > Gorgyraeia > Gygaellales > Profunditerraquicolaceae > JAHKAP01. The sequence goes on along the minus strand of JAHKAP010000079.1, from coordinate 2,923 downwards.
TGCCATAGTTAAAGACGGCAGAAGATTTCTCTCAAATATCGTGATCTCCAGCCTACCGTTACATAAAAAATACGGAGGGGTGATCCCGGAGATCGCTTTTAGAATGCAGATGGAAGTAATTACCTGTGCTGCGGACTGCGCTTTAAAAGAGGCCGGGATTAAATTAAACAATATCGGCCTGATCAGTGTCACGGACGGGCCCGGATTATTGGGCTCTCTAGTCGTAGGTTTATCTTTTGCCAAAGGTACAAGCTTAAGCTTAGATGTTCCACTGATAGGAGTTAATCATCTACACAGCCATATCTATGCTAATTTCCTGAATAATCGCACCCCGCCAAAATTTCCTTTTGTATCCCTGGTAGTTTCAGGAGGGCACACCAGTCTTTTTTTTATGAAGGATTTTGACCGGATCGAAATTTTAGGCAGCACCCAGGATGACGCCTGCGGAGAGGCTTTTGATAAGGCGGCAAAGATAATTGGGCTGGGTTATCCCGGAGGGCCAATACTTGAAAAAATGGCTAAAAACGGAGATCCCGGAAAGATCAAATTCAATTGTTCAAATACCCAAAGGCATTTGGATTTTAGTTTTAGCGGCATTAAGACTGCTGTATTATATTATGCCAGAGGCTCTTTTACAGGTAAGCGTAAACTTAAGTCAAACAAACTAAACGATATTTGCGCTTCATTTCAGAAAACGGTTGTTGATACCCTGATTGACAAATCCCTGCTGGCATGCAAGATAAAAAAATCAAATAAATTAGTAATCGGCGGAGGGGTCGCGGCAAATAATTACCTAAGACAGGAATTTTATCGCCGGTTGCAGAAAGAGCGTAGGGTAATATGTTATTTCCCTGAGCTAAAATTATGTATGGATAACGCGGCTATGGTGGCGGGATTAGGTTATCAATTATTTAAGAAGGGTTATAGCTCAAGTTTAGGCTTGAACGTAGCCCTTAATTAATAGGGAGGTAAAAATATGCTCACTGATAGTCAGATACTGCTGCGATTAGTCCTGTCTGTATTATTAGGTGGCTTGATCGGACTGGAACGCCAGATGCACCGCCGCAATGCCGGGCTGCGCACACATATTATGGTTAGTTTAGGTTCTTGTCTTATCATGTTGACATCCTTGTATGTTTTTGATATATATAAAAATGTGGCATCGCTTGATCCCAGCCGGATTGCCGCGGGAGTTATTACTGGCATCGGTTTTTTAGGGGCAGGCACAATTATCCGGGATAGAGACGGGATAAAAGGCCTTACTACCGCAGCCAGCCTATGGGTAGTTTCAGGCATTGGATTGGCTGTCGGATGCGGTTTTTATAAAGCTGGATTATTTACCGCTTTATTGGCCTTGGTCGCGCTTTTATTATTACGGAAATTCGAGGCGAAGATACTGGGTAAAGACGATAAAACCTCTAAAGGAGGTAACTAATGGCATTCAATAAAAAGAAAGTAGAAGAAAAGGTTTTGGATGTAGATGCCGCCATGCAAGGAACCCTTAGTTTCAAGGATCCGGTTAACCTTAAAATCAACGGAAGGTTTGAAGGTAACCTGGAGACAAAAGGGAGCTTAACCATCGGTTCAACAGCTATAGTTATCGCTGATATAAAAGGAGATATTATAGTAATAGCCGGTAAGGTTAAAGGAAAAGTAACGGCAAGGGAAAAATTAATCCTTTTATCCAGCGCGATACTTGAAGGAGAGATATCTCCTACCAGATTAACCGTTGCCGATGGCGCAATCCTGGAAGGAAAATGTTCAATGCTGGCTGATTTTTTAAATGTAGAAGAATTAGCCCGCTATCTTGAAGTAGAATCTATTTCTATAAACGAATGGGCGGACGCCGGCAAGATCCCGGCAATAAAAGACGGAAATAGCTGGAAGTTTGAAAGAAAATCCGTAGATTCATGGATCGCCTCCGGAAAAGTCGGTAAATAAGAGCAAGAAAATGACTGAAGAAAAACTATTAACGGTTAGGGATGTTGCTTATTCTTTGGGGATCTCCGAAAAGGAAGTCTTGAACCTATCTGAAAGCGGAGTAATTCCAGCATATAAGGTTGGAGGGGTTTACTTAAGGTTCAAACGGGAGCAAATAGAGGAATACAAAAAAATAAATAAATCTCTCTTACATAAAGATAACAGCTGGCTCGAATACCCTTTTGCGGACAGGCTTCAGGATTTTTTCTATTTTAATGATTTTTATATATTTTCATTCATAATTATTATATTAATCGTGTTCATTATTTTCAAAGGGTAAATTAATTGGTTAATAAAGTTTTGAGAAATGTATTCCATTTTAGGGGCCTGGCCAAAAGTTTTAAATTGGCCGCAATCGGGATTGGATATTTATTTTTATACCACCGAAATATGCGGATCATTTTCATGGCCGGAATCGCAGCCGGCCTTTTAGGAATCTATTTTAAGTTAAGGGGAATAGAACTAGTAGCTTTGTGTATTACTATAACTTTGGTCTTTATGGCTGAGATATTTAACACAGCTATTGAACTGATTATAGATATGGCCAACGAGAGATACCACCCCTTGATAAAATTGGTTAAAGATATCTCAGCTGCAGTAGTATTGATAGCTTCTTTGAACGCCATAGCCGTAGGAATCATATTATTCATTAAACGCATTTTTATTTAAATTTTGGCGGAGTAGCTCAGCCTGATAGAGCACGCGGCTCATACCCGCTTGGTCGGTGGTTTAAATCCACTCTCCGCCACTGAAATATCCTGAGAGCGGGACTTAGCCACTTCGTGGTTTTCCCGCTAAAAAGAGCGGGATTTCGCTAAACTGTTTTATTGCGGTGCTCATAAATCCACTCTCCGCCACTGAAATATCCTGAGAGCGGGACTTAGCCACTTCGTGGTTTTCCCGCTAAAAAGAGCGGGATTTCGCTAAACTGTTTTATTGCGGT
>JAHKAP010000078.1 GCA_018825985.1 Candidatus Omnitrophota bacterium | reverse complement strand
CTATATCTTTACCACACTTAAAACAAAAAACACCTTTGTAAAACCATTGGATTCACTGTTGAATAACCTGAATAATTTTTTCCACCCTATCTTTTATAGCGCTGTTCCTACTAATTTCTCCTTTAATTTTATTATAAGAGTGTAATACAGTAGTATGGTCTTTGCCGCCAAAGAACGTGCCTATTTCAGGCAATGATAAATCGGTTAATTCCCGGCTTAAATACATAGCGATCTGCCTCGGCAAAACAATAGTTTTATTCCTCCGCTTCATTTTTAAATCCTGTAGCGATACAGCATATTCTTCAGCCACGCACCGCTGTATAAAATCAATAGTAATAAGTTTTTTGGGCTCTTTTAATAAATCTTTTAAAACCTCTTTAGTTAAATCTATACTTATGGGCTTTTCTTCTAATAAAGCGTAAGCAATAACTCGGATTAAGGCGCCCTCTAATTCCCGGATATTGGTTTTAATAAGCTGGGCTATAAAAAAAATCACCTCGCCCGGCACTTCTACCGGCTCTCTCTCCACTTTCTTTTTTAAAATAGCCACTCGGGTTTCAAGGTCAGGAGGCTGGACATCTGTCGTTAACCCCCAGCTGAACCGGGATACCAGCCTTTCTTGGAGATTAGCGATCTCCTTCGGCGATCGGTCGGAAGAAATGATTATCTGTTTATGCGAATCGTATAAAGTATTAAAAGTGTGGAAAAATTCTTCCTGGGTTGACTCTTTACCGGCAATAAAATGGATGTCATCAATAACCAGAATATCCGTATTCCGATATTTTTGCCGAAAATTTGCCGTAGAATGATGCTGGATAGCGTCAATTAATTCATTAGTAAATCTCTCCGAGGGCAGGTAGCAGATCTTAAGGCCGGAACACTTGGCTTTTATGGCATGGCATATTGCTTGCATCAGGTGGGTTTTACCCAGTCCAACCCCTCCATAAATAAATAAAGGGTTATAAGCCTTGGCCGGCGATTCAGCTACCGCCATAGAATAAGCATGAGCATGGCGGTTCGACGGCCCGACAATAAAATTGTCGAAAATATAGCGAGAATTTAATGCCAGGCCATCCGGGGCAGCTGTTGATCTTGCGATGGTTTTATCGATTTCCCGCTTAGGCGGCAAAGACCTTCCTTTGAGGTCTGCTTCAAAACGCAGAGCTATATCCCGGCGGAGAACTTTTTTAAGCGCCGATTCTATAGATGGCCTATAATGCTTGTCCACCCAATCGGTGAAGAAACTGTCCGGGGCCTCCAGGCAGATTGCGGCGGCGTCCAGGGACTTGGGCTTTAAGGGCTGGATCCAGGTCTGGAAGACAGTTTCCCCCAGGCCTTCTTTTAATATGGCGGTTATTTCCTGCCAGGCTTTATTAATATCAGTCATATCTTGGGGCTATTAAGGAGTTTTTAAGTATTCCACAGCTTATGCACAAATTGCATAACTCTGTGGATATTCGCTGACGCCTGCTTATTATACAATTTTTTTTCATTGAGTCAATAAAATTAATTTATAGAAGCCTTGACCGGTTATTTTTTGTGTGCTATAATCCATAAACTTTTAAATGACGGGCATGTTTTTGTAGAGCGCGTTTTGCGCACGTTCGTATTGACAGCATGGGCTATTGTGCTATAATTATCCTCCAGGTAAATCATTATTCAAGAAAGGAAGACCGGAAATAATGAAAAAAAATCTTAAGACCCCGACAAATATTGTAGGTAAAAAAAAACATGGTTTCCGACGGAAAATGGCAACCCGTTCAGGCAGGCAAATTTTATCCCGCCGGCGCAGGAAAGGGAGAAAAAACATTTGCAAATGATCTTGCGTAAAATTGCGCTGACCCTTTTAGCTATATATCAAAGATACTTACGGACTACAATGCCAGCCTCTTGCCGGTTTTGGCCAAGCTGTTCTGAGTATACCAAACAGGCATTCATAAAATATGGTTTTTTTAGGGGAGGCCTTAAAGGCGTTAAAAGACTGTCCAGGTGCCACCCTTTCTCTCCCCAGGCCGGTTATGACCCTTTAGAATAATCAGATAGGAGCGATTCATGGATAAAAAAGTTGTACTAGCAATAGCTTTATCATTCTTGATCTTAATGGGCTGGTCAACCTTTATTTCTAAGACCCAAAATAGTGAAAATAAAGCAGTTACAGGTAATATCTTCCAGGAAAAAACCGCGCCTAAGGCCTTGGTTAAAGCGGCTGTAAGTTCAGAAAAAACCACGCTTCCTCCCACGGTTATAAATTTTGACCAAGAGAAGTTTAGAGTAAGTTTCATAGAAACTCAGGGGGCAATTAAAGAAATAACATTCAATAATTATCAAAAGGCCGAGTTTTTGTTAGCCCATGGCTTATTGTATGATGACGATAGCATAACATTTACAAAGCTCGACCAGACAAAAAATGGGGTATCATTTAGATATCAGGATGAAAATAAAAAGATTATAAAACGGTTTATTTTCCATAACAATAATTATACCATAGAGTTAGAAATAGAGGCCGAGAATATTTCCAGCGTCCCTATAAAATTACAAATACCAATAGCATTAGCTTTTTTGGATTTTAGCCCGGGTAATCCTCAGGCGGCCTATCAAGATGTTGCTGTGGGGTTAGCTGATAAAATAATACGGCCCAGCCCCAGGAAAGATCTTTTAGCGCCGGGTATTAAATATATTGGAACCCGTAATCGATATTTTTGTGGTGTAATAGAGCCAGAATCTCCAGGCTATAGCCTGTTTATTAAAAAAATAGATGGTAATACCTCGAAATTGGGAGTAATATCTCCAGATATTGATATTCAGTCTGGACAAAAAACTTTGCAAAAGTTTTATATATATTTGGGGCCGCAGGATTTACGTATTATTAATTCAATAAATCCAGAGTGGTCGAGCATTATTTATTATGGTTTTTTTGATTTTATTTCCAACCTTTTATTCCAACTTCTTGGGTTCATTTATAATTTAGTGGGTAATTGGGGCTGGGCGATTATTATTGTTAGCGCAGTGGTTTATTTAATACTATTCCCGTTAACTATTAAGCAGATGCAATCAATGAGGCATATGCAATTATTAGCTCCAAAAATAGAGGAATTGAAAAAGCTCTATAAAGATAATCCTCAGAGAATGCATAAGGAGACTATGGAGTTGTACAAAAAAAATAAAGTCAATCCTGCCGGTGGTTGTATACCCATGATATTACAAATACCTATTTTTGTGTCTTTTTACCAGGTGCTAAATCGTTCAATTGTAATAAAAGGAGCTAGCTTTTTTTGGATAAAGGACCTATCTGAACCAGATAGATTATTTACTTATCCGGTCGATATTAATATTCTTCCTATATTAATGGCTATTGGGATGCTTGTGCAACAAAAGTTGTCCACAGCCAAGACAACGGGTGAGTATGCGCAACAACAGAAGATGATGACCTTGTTAATGCCCGTTATATTTGGTTTCTTTTTTTACCGTATGCCATCAGGGCTGGTGTTATATTGGCTGATCAATAGTACATTAATGTTAGCTTATCAAATCCGGGTTAATCAGAGCAAATGAATAATAAATATAGTGTAGAAGTTGAGGGGAGAACGGTAGAGGAAGCGGTTAGGAAAGCGCTAAAAGAATTACATCTTGAGCGGGAGCAGGTAAAAATAGAGGTACTTTGCGAAGAAGAAAAAGGGTTGTTTGGTATGCCAGGAGCTAAGTTGGCAAAGGTGAGAGTTAGCCAGATCAAAAGCAAAGAAAACTCTTGACAGCAGGCGTTTTTTAAAGATAATAGAACTAGAAAGCAATATGTTCTACGTGAAAATGTGCAGAAATAAACACTTAAGGAAGCGGTAACATGTTGGATTCTTGGTATGTTACTGGTTTTGCTGATGGAGAAGCAGCATTTACTTACAGTAGATCCGGGGGGACATTTGGTTTATATTTTGCAATTAGGCAGAGAGAAGATAATAAGCAAATTATTGAAGATATCCAGGCATACTTTAATTACGTAGGAAATATATATCATGCTAAAGAATCAGAACCAACAGCAAAAAGCGGATTCACACAACCTTCTGTATATTATAGGGTAACAAAAATTAATGAGTTAAGTAGGATAATAGAACACTTTGATAAATATCCCTTGAAGAGCGTGAAGAAATTTGAGGCATACCGTGCTTGGCGCGAGATGGTGCTCCATAAATTAAATAACTATCGTGCTGTAGACTATGATAAGCTTAGGACACTAGCTGAAAAACTCTCGGCCCTCAATTCTAAAAGCAGGGCTTTTAAAATACACACTAAATGATGGGTAAGGTAATTACAATATGTAATCAGAAGGGCGGTACCGGCAAAACTACCTCAGCAGTTAATCTTGCTACCTATTTTGCGCTTGCCCAAAAGAAAGTTTTATTGATCGACCTGGACCCCCAAGCTAATGCGACCAGCGGATTAGGGATTAATAAGCATAATATTAAGAAAAGCACCTACCATATTCTTTTAGAAGAATTAGATGTAAAAGAAATATTGCTGCCGACTATGGTAGAAAATCTATTTATAGCTCCGGCAAACCTTGATCTTACTGGGGCAGAAATAGAGTTGGTAGGAGCTTTGGGCAGGGAATATAGATTAAAAAAGTCTTTAGCTAACCAAAAGCCTAATTTCGATTATATTATTATTGATTCTCCGCCATCCTTAGGGCTATTAACTGTTAATGCTTTGTGCGCCTCAGACGCCATATTAGTTCCAGTCCAATCTGAATATTATGCCTTAGAGGGATTGACCCAACTGCTTAATACTATTAGTCTTGTGAAAAATAATCTTAACCCGTCCCTGGAAATACAAGGGGTATTTTTAACCATGGCCGACCTAAGAACTAATCTAAGCCGAGAAGTGGTAAGTGAGGTAAAAAATCATTTTAAAGACAAGGTTTATCAGACTGTAATACCACGTAACATCCGTTTAGGCGAAGCTCCTAGTTTTGGAAAACCAATTGCTTTGTATGATAAAGACTCATTAGGCGCCAAAAAATACGAAGAATTAAGCCGGGAGATATTAGGGCTACCAATTGTAGCTGAAGTCAGATTGGACAATTTTAAGGCGGGATAATCCAAATTGCATTGATAATGGGAGAAAATATGGAAAGAAAAGCCTTGGGTAAAGGGATTAACGCCCTTATACCGGAAAAAGAAGCAGAAGGTGTCGGAAGATCAGAAAAAGTGGTTTATCTTTCCGCGGAACAAATAAAGCCGAACCCTTTTCAACCCAGAGAGGATTTTGATCCTCAGGGCCTGGAAGAGCTGACCCAGTCAATCCGGGAAAAAGGCATAATTCAGCCGATTTTAGTCCGGCCTAAAGCCGGCCATTATGAGTTGATCGCCGGGGAGAGACGGCTTAGGGCGGCCGGGGTATTGAATATCAAAGAGATACCTGCGATAATCAAAGATGTAGAAGATGAAGACTCTCTAGAGTTGGCATTGATTGAAAATATCCAAAGGCAGAACTTAAATGTGATTGAAGAGGCCAGGGCTTATCAATATCTAGCAGATAAGTTCCAGCTAACCCAGGAGGCGATTAGTGAGATCTTAGGCAAGTCTAGGGTTACAGTTACGAACACCTTACGGCTATTAAAATTGCCCTTAGAGATACAGGAAGAGATTAAAAAAAATAGAATTTCATCCGGCCATGGTAAGGCCTTACTTGAAGTTGCCGATTCAAACTTGCAGCGTAAATTAGCCCAGGAAATAATCTCTAAGTCATTGTCAGTAAGAGAGTTAGAGACATTGATTAAGACTCAGAGGCCAAAGCAGGCAAAACAAAAAGCCCGGGTTTCTGCCCGGGAGCCGTATTTAGCGGTGTTAGAAGATGAATTACAGCAGGCGTTAGCCACCAAAGTGCGGGTAGTTAAAAGAAATAAGCGCGGGCATATACAGATCGAATTTTATTCCCAGGAAGATCTGGAAAGAATTACCGCAAAAATTAGAGGAGAAATAAAATGAGCCAGGCAGTCTTAATTTTAATTAAGCCGGATGGTTTAAAAAAGTCATTGACCGGTAATATCTTAACCCGGCTATCCGAAACTAAACTAGAGATCGTAGCGGCTAAAATGGTCAGAGTCACGGATAAATTAGCCCAGGAACACTATAAGCACCTTAAAGATAAGCCATTTTTTTCAGAGCTGGTTAAGTATGTCAAAGGAGAACTTCATGACCGGCGTAAAGTCATGGCCCTAATATATTGGGGGAATGATGCGATAGAAAAATGCCGGGATTTAGCCGGAGCCACCAACCCGGAGCAGGCTGAGCCTACGTCTATCCGGGGCTCTTACGGCAGGATTCTTACTTCCGGTCTTTATGAGAACGTGATCCACGTGTCATCTAATGAAGCTGAGGCTGAAAGAGAGATCAAGCTTTGGTTTTTGCCTGAGGAGATAATCGTGGACCTTTATCCAGTCAAAGAAATAACCATCAGAGATTTAAAAAGACAAGATTGGGATTAAAGAAAGAGGTATTTTATGATAAGCAGCATGACCGGTTTTGGGAATAAAGAAAAAGAGGTCCCGGCGGCGGGCAAGTTCTCCGTTGAAATAAAAAGCGCAAACCATAAATTCCTGGATATGGTTTTACATTTGCCCGAAGGATTCCTGCAGTGGGAGGATAAAATTAAAAAAGAGATTGAATCTAAAATTAAAAGGGGCAGGATTACCTGCGTCATAAATATTTCGACCAAAGACGCGACTAAGGTATTTATTAATAAAGAACTGCTTAAGGAATACTTGGGCGCGGTAAATAAAATAAAGAAGCAGTATAATTTTAATATCAGCGATGAGATGGATATAAATACTTTAATTAACTTGCCCGGGGTGTTATCCTTGGCCGAAAATAAAATTACCGCCTCCAGCATTTGGCCGAAAGCAAAAGTATTGATAAACCAGGCGATCGACGATCTGGTGGTTACGCGTAACCGCGAAGGAAGGGCGCTATATGTGTATTTAAACCGGCGGGTTAAAAACCTGGATAAACTTTTGGGCAAGATTATCTTTAGATTTAAAAAAGCGGTTAAAGATAGAGTGGCCGGTTTTAGCACCAATGAAGAGCGGGCAGCTTTTTTAAAAGATTCCGATATTACCGAAGAGATTGAGAGGCTTTCTTTCCACATCCGGACTTTTAAAGCTAAGCTTCCCAAGGCCGGGCCCGTTGGCAAAGAGCTGGATTTTATCGCCCAAGAGATGCAGAGAGAAGCAAATACTATGGGCGCCAAGTCGTTTGATGTGGCGATATCTGGGAGCGTCTTGCAGGTAAAAAGCCAGGTTGAGAAGATGCGCGAGCAGGTTCAGAACGTAGAATAATGCAAAATAGAGGAATAATATTTGTTGTTTCCGGGCCTTCTGGCTCGGGTAAAACCACGCTGGTCCAGGGCGTACTCAAAGATAAAGGACTGAAGAATAGATTTGTGCGCTCAGTCTCTTTCACTACTAGGCTGAAGAGGACAGGGGAAAAACAGGGCCGGGATTATTTTTTTATTTCCCGGACGGAATTTGAGGCAAACTTAAAAGCAAAAAAAATTCTTGAATGGACCAAATATTTAGGTTATTATTACGGAACGCCAAAAGAGTTCGTTGATAAGCAGCTAAAACGTTTTAAGAATTTATTTTTTTGCATAGATCTAAAAGGGGCCAGGAATATAAAAAGAATATACCCCGGGGATACAGTGACTATATTTATCCGGCCCGGCTCTTTAAGCGACCTGCCTTTACGAATCCGCCGGCGCTGCCAGGCGACTAAAGCCGAGGAGATTAAAAAGAGGTTAAGTTTAGCTAAAAAAGAAATGTTAGCGGCCAAAGCCTTTGACTACCAATTGGTTAATAAGAATTTAAAAGAGGCGCTGAAAGAATTAAAAGAGATCGTCTTAGCGCACACAAGCGGTTAAAGTTAGGAGATAGATCATGGCGTATATATCATTAGGGACATTGTTGGAAAAAAGCGGCGGCTCAGTTTATAATTTAGTGGTTTTGGTTTCCAAAAGAGCGCTGGAGATAGCTGGGGGCCAGCCTAAGATGGTAGAGGCCGATTCTTCGATGAAGCCCTCGGCAGTAGCCTTTAAAGAAATAATGGAAGGTAAGCTGCAATACAAAATTCATGCCTAAAAATATTATATTAGGGGTTAGCGCGGGTGTGGCCATATATAAGGCCTGCGAGATAACCCGGTTACTGAAGGGCGCTGGTTTTTCAGTTATAGTGGTGATGACTGAAGATTCCCAGAAATTCATCCGGCCGGCGCTGTTTGGGGCCTTAAGCGGGGATAAGGTTTATACCGGGTTATTTGACGAGCCTCAAGCCTGGGAAATCGAGCATATATCTTTGGCGGATAAAGCGGATCTGGTTTTGTTAGCTCCGGCGACAGCTAATATCATCGGAAAAATAGCTACCGGGGTCTGTGATGATTTATTGACCTGCGTTGTCTGCGCCACAAAGGCTCCGGTATTGATCTGTCCGGCGATGAACGAAAACATGTATGAAAATAAGATTGTTCAGGGGAATATTAAGAAGCTGAGATCTTTAGGCTATAGATTTGTTGAGCCCAAAAAAGGGATGTTGGCTTGCGGCAGGGTGGGCGCGGGTTGTTTGGCGGACATAGATGTTATTATGAAAGAAGTAAAAAAGATTGTCAGGTAGGTTTTGGCGACGTAGCCAAGCGGTAAGGCAGTTGTCTGCAAAACAACTATTCAGCGGTTCGATTCCGCTCGTCGCCTTTTAAATGTATTGTGTAACAGCGGGCAAGTGGTGGAATGGCATACACGATAGACTTAAAATCTATTGACCGTAAGGTTGTGAGGGTTCAACTCCCTCCTTGCCCAATGATAATTTAACTCTTTGACAGATAGCCAGCGGATAAAATTTAGGGCTCATAGCTCAGTTTCCGCCACAAAGTCCGCCACAATGCGTGGCGGATTCGCCGATCAATGTGGCGAACGTGGCGGACCCGCCAAGAAATATGGCGGGGGTTAGATAAGAATAAAAATTGGGGCTCATAGCTCAGTTGGTTAGAGCGTTTCCTTGACATGGAAAAGGTCGGTGGTTCGAGTCCACTTGAGCCCACCACTCTTATGTTAGAAAAGAAAATTTTACAAAGATTTTATTATAACAAAAAACTTTCTATGATGGACTCTGCTAAATTATTAAATGTAACCCCGGCAACTGTTGCCTATTGGATGAAGCAGTATTGCCTTAAGAGGCGTTCGATAAGCGAAAGTGCCTATGTTAAACAGAACCCGAAGGGCGACCCCTTTTGTATTAAGGATAAATTTACCAGCGAAGATAAAGAGCTTTTTGTGGCTTGCCTTATGCTGTATTGGGCTGAAGGCAGCAGAAGAAATAAACATGTTATACAGTTGGCGAATTTGGACCATAGGATGTTAACATTGTTTATTGAATTCTTAAAAAAGATTTGCGGGGTTAAAGAAAATAAAATATGCCTTACTATACAGCTTTATAAGAATTTTGATAAAAAAGCAGTTAAAACATATTGGTCAAAAACTTTAAAAGTGCCCGCTCAATTCATCGCTGTGAATATACACTCCGATAATAGGAGTAAGCCTGATTTGCAATGGTCGAAATATGGTATTGCTAGAATAGAAGTTCGTAATGTGAAATTAAAACGTTGGATAGATGTCGAGTTAGAAAAGTATTTACATAAAATGTGCTAGGCTCTAAGAGTAACCCGTGAGCATTAATTTATCTTTGGGAGGTGCAAAATGAATGGTTCTAGGCCGCAAGTAAAAGCAATGTTGGTTTGCGATAGCGTTATTACCGAACAAGGAACCAATAAAAATAGCCTAATCGGCATTTTTGAAAATATCAACGCTAAGGTTTTTCCTTGTATACACGGAAAGATGGGGGTTTATGTTAATTTTACTGACACATTGGGCAAATATCAATTCAGATTAGAATTAATTAATGTAGAAAAAAATTTAATTATTGGACACGCCGAAGTAACCCCAATAGAATATCAGAATAAATTAGGTTCATATAATTTAGTTTTTGTATTGGAGGGTCTTAGATTCGACCGGTCGGGTAAATATGAATTTAGACTTTATGCAAATGGGGAAATATGTGAAGTAAAAACGTTCAATGTAACGCAAACCATCTAGGAGATTTAGTAATGTTACTAGTAATAGATGAAAAAACGGATGTGATAAGAGAAAATTTTCAAATAGGCCAGGAAGTTTATGAAGAACCACGGATTATTCGAGTAATAGAAGTTCTTTGGGTTAGTCTAGACACTTTAAGGCATTCTTGCTCGCATGTTATGGCTCAGGCGGTAAAAGAGCTCTGGCCGGAGGTCAAGCTGGCTATTGGCCCATCTATCGAAGACGGATTTTATTATGATTTTGATAAGAAAGAGCCGTTTACCGACGAAGACCTGAACCGGGTAGAACAGAAGATGTTCGGGATAATCAAAAAAAATGAGCCGTTTATCCGGGAAGAGATTTCTAAAAATAAAGCGTTGGAACTCTTTGGCAAACTTAAAGAAGATTATAAAGTCGAACTTATCCAGGGTTTAGGGGACGAAAAGATCTCTGTCTATAAAACCGGCGAGAGTTTTGTAGACCTCTGCCGCGGCCCGCACGTAGGATCAACAGGTGAGATCAGGGCTTTTAAATTATTGTCGGTTGCCGGCGCCTACTGGCACGGCATTGAAACTAACCCGATGCTACAGAGGATCTATGGCACTTGTTTTGAGTCCCAGAAAGAATTAGATGAGCATTTAAAGAATATAGAAGAGGCTAAAACCCGGGATCACCGTAAATTGGGCCCGCAATTAGAGATCTTTGATATTTATCATGAGCAGGCTGGAGCCGGCCTGGTGTTTTACGGCCCCAAAGGGGCGATATTACGTACTATAATCGAAGATTACGAAAAAAAAGAGCATTTAAAGCGGGGCTATCAGATCGTGATCACCCCAAATATTATGCAATCGGGATTATGGCAAATCTCCGGGCACTATGAATATTACCAAGAGAATATGTATATCATTAACTCCGAAGGCAAAGAATTTGTTTTAAAGCCGATGAATTGTCCCGGCCACATTTTGATCTATAAATCTAAAAGCCACAGTTACCGTGATCTGCCGGTCAGGCTTTTTGAATTAGGTACGGTTTACCGTCGTGAAAAAGCCGGGGTTTTGCACGGCCTTTTAAGAGTCAGGGGGTTTACCCAGGACGATGCCCATATATTTTGCTTGCCCGAACAGCTAAAGCCGGAGATAAAAGGAGTTATTGATTTTGTTTTTGATACAATGAAAGCGTTTGGTTTTAATGATGTCAGCATAGAATTAAGCACCCGTCCGGAAAAATATATCGGTTCAGAAGATGACTGGGTTTTGGCAACCCAGGCTTTGGAAGATTCTCTAAAAGAAAAAGGCTTAAATTATGAGATCAACCCCGGAGACGGCGCGTTTTACGGGCCTAAGATCGATATAAAATTAAAAGATGCGCTGAAGAGAAAATGGCAGTGCGCGACTATCCAATGTGATTTTGCTTTACCCAAGAGATTTGACCTTTCTTATGTAGATTCCGACGGGAAAGAGAAACAGCCGATCATGCTCCACCGGGTTGTTTTGGGCAGTCTGGAACGGTTTATCGGGGCCTTGTTAGAGCATTATAAAGGCGATTTCCCATTATGGCTGGCCCCGGTCCAGGTTTTAATTATGCCGATCAAAGATGCCCAGGCAGATTACGCCTTAAAAATAAAGAAAGACCTAGACGATAACGGGCTGAGGACAGAAATTGATAACCGCAATGAAACTCTGGATAAGAGAATACGTAATGCCGAATTATCCAAGATCCCGTATGTTTTAGTTGTCGGAGCCAGAGAGGCGGCGCAGGAAAAGGTTTCGGTGAGGAAAAGAGGCTCCGGAGATTTGGGCGTGATGGCGGCCGGAGAATTTATAAATAGGACAAAAGAAGAATTAGCGAGTGAGGTTGCGTAATGCCGCAACCTTAAATGACAGGAGGTGGTTGAGATTAAAAAATTTATACGAGTGAATGAGAAAATCAGGGTTCCTGAAGTTCGTCTTATCGGCCCGGATGGAGGCCAATTAGGCGTGATGAGCATAGACAAAGCCAGGGGCATGGCCAATCAATTTGGCTTGGACCTGGTTGAAGTAGCTGCCCAGGCTAGCCCTCCGGTATGCCGGATCATCGATTTCAGTAAATTTAAATATGAAGAGGAAAAAAAAGAGCGGGAAGCCAAAAAACATCACAAGTCCGGGCATTTAAAAGAAATCCGCCTAAAACCTAATATTGACGAACATGATTATCAGGTTAAACTCAAACAAACGATAAATTTTTTAAAGAAGAAGGACCGGGTCAAGGTCGGACTTTTCTTCAAAGGAAGGCAGATCGAGCATATAGATTTAGGCCGGAAGGTCTTAGATAGATTTATCGCTGACATTCAGTTAGACGGTCAGTTGGAAAAAGAGCCGGGCCAGGAAGGCAAGGCCATTTTTTTAGTAATCGCGCCAAAAAAAGTATAATCAAAGGGAGAATAATGGGCAGATATAAATTAAAAACCAAAAAAGGAGTAAGCAAAAGATTTAAATTGACAAAAAGCGGAAAGATTAAATATCATTGCGGCGGGAAAAGCCATCTTCAGTCTAGCAAAAAGTCTTCCCGGGTAAGGAGTATGCGCCGGGCGAGGACCATCGATGAATCTAAGGAGATCAGTTTTATAAAAAGGATGCTGCCATACGGATAGTAACTATCCTACCGGTGAGACAGGCAACAAACCCGCCTGTCGGTAAGGCGGGGGATTACAAAATAAGAAAAGGAGTTGGATCATGGCTAAGGTCGGACATAGCGCGGCTACGCGCAGAAGAAAGAAGAAAGTATTAAAAAGGGCTAAAGGTTTTTTTGGCGATAGGAGTAAGCAATTCCAGCAGGCCCGCCGGGCGCTCATGCATGCCTTGGTATATTCCTATAGGGATAGAAGGGTTAAGAAAAGAGAGATCCGCAGTCTTTGGATCGCCAGGATAAATGCCGCTTGCAGGGTTGAAGGCGTAACCTACAGCCGGTTTATGAACGGCCTGAAAAAAGCCAAGATAGAATTAGACCGTAAGATCCTGGCCGAATTGGCGGTAAACGACAATGTGGTATTTAAAAAATTGGTAGATCTGGCCAAGCAGTAATAGCTAAGGGGTAAGAAAATATGCTTGTAATAATAGTAGGCTGCGGCAGGGTGGGTTCGGAATTAGCCAAGCTTTTATCCGGAGAAGGCAATGATGTGGTAGTCATTGACAAGAATTCTTCTTCTTTTGATCGTTTAGGCGGGACCTTCAACGGCGTAACCACTACCGGCAACGGTTTTGACCTGGAGCTGTTAAAGCGGGTTGGCATAGAAAAGGCCGACGCTTTTTGCGCGGTCACCAATGGCGATAATACTAATCTCGTATCAGCCCAGGCAGCTAAGAAAATATTTAACGTTCCTAAGGTTATTGCCCGGATCTATGACCCTCAAAGGGCCTATATCTACAAGGCATTAGGCCTGGACATTATTAGCGGGACTATTCTTTTTGCGGCTATGCTCAGGGATAAGATCGTGGAAAGCCGCTTTTCCAGTTATCTTATTGAAAGTAAAGATGTGGGCGTGCTGGAGATAGAAGTCAAAAATGACTTAGTGGGTAAGACCGTGGAAGAAATTAATCTCCCGCGCGAATTACTGGTTGTGGCGATCAAAAAAATTGATGGCGTTTTTATCCCGGAGCCTAAGACAGCCCTTAGGCCTAAGGATGTGTTAATGGCTGTGGTTAAGGTTGAAAGCCTGCAAAAGGTAAAAGCGAAATTCGGCCTGGAGGAGACCTAACTATGTATATAGTTGTAGTTGGAGTCGGGAAAGTCGGATATTTTTTGGCTAAAAGGCTGTATTTGGGCAAGCATAGTATAAGCGTGGTGGACGCCGATAAGTTTACCTGCGAAGAAATTGCCAAAGAGCTGGAGATATTGGTTATTAACGGCGACGGTTGTGACCCGAATATACTGGAAGAGGCCGGCGTAGAAAGGGCGGATGTGTTGGCCGCGGTCACCGGTAGTGACGAGGATAATTTAATTATCTGTCAGATAGCCAAAGAGAGGTTTAATGTCCGCAGGACTTTGGCCCGGGTGAATAATCCGGATAATGAACGGACATTTTCCGAGCTGGGCGTGGATGTGCCGGTTGATTCTACCAAGATCATCGCCAAGATAATCGAGGAAGAAGTATCATTTTCTGATTTTGTTAATCTGATGAGTTTTAAGCGCGGCAAGTTGACCATTGTCAGGGTGGACCTGCCATCAGACTCACCGGTTATAAACAAAGAACTTAAGGATCTCCAACTGCCCGCGGATTCAGTCCTGGTCTCCATTGTCCGGGGCGAAGAGGTTATTGTCCCTAAAGGGAACACAATGTTTAAGCCCGGCGACGACATTATTGCTTTAACTCTGATTGGCAATGAATCGCAGCTCTTAAATTTACTCTTGGGTAAATTATAAGATGAAGAATAAATTGGTTGTTAATTCAATTTTGGGCATAGGTACGGAGATTTTATATACCTTGCTTATTATCCTCATCGCTTTTATAACCTGCCTTATTTTTTCTCTTAAAAGATGATCCTAAAGCCAAACATAGAAGATGTTAAGGTTATCGGGTATTACCTGGGGAAAGTTATCATTGGTCTTGGTTTGACTATGGTTTTACCGGTTATGACGGCCCTGGTTTTTAAAGAGATAAATCCGTTTCTGGATTATCTTATCGGTCTGGAGTTAACTTTGGGTCTGGGCCTATTACTGGTGAGAGCCTGTTCAACTAAAAAAGATGCCCGCTGGATGCACGGGATGATCGTGGTTTCTCTCTCTTGGGTGGTGGCAATGTTTTTAGCCGCTGTGCCGTTATATTTGGGCGGGCATTTTAAATCTTATTTAGACGCTTGTTTTGAAAGCATGTCCGGATTAGCCACTACCGGCCTGACCCTGGTCCAGGATTTGGACCACATGTCTTATGCCCATAATCTCTGGAGGCATTTAATCATGTTTATCGGAGGTCAGGGTATCGTAGTAATTGTTCTGGCTATTTTTATCCGGGGCTCAGCCGGAGCGTTTCGTATCTACGTCGGAGAGGCCAGGGATGAAAAAGTTTTACCAAATGTGGTTAATACCGGCCGCTTTATCTGGCTGGTCAGTTTTGTTTATCTTATTTTAGGCACTCTTGCTTTAGGAATAACCGCTGCGTTGAACGGTATACCGCTGGTAAACTCATTTTTTCATGGAGCCTGCGTGTTTATGGCTGCGTTTGATACCGGAGGCTTTACTCCGAATTCTCAGAACATTCTTTATTACCATAGTTTGTCTTTTGAACTGGTGACTATAATAATAATGCTTTTGGGCGCGATCAATTTCAAGTTACATTATCATATCTGGACCGGCAACCGCAAAGAGATGTGGAGAAATATCGAGACCACAGTATTATTCTTTGCAATTATGGTTACTTTTTTGATCACTGCCTTAGGCCTTCAACAAAGCAATGTTTATCCTGGAGCCATGATGTTATTCCGCAGGGGATTTTATCAGCTGGTCTCCGCTCAGACCGGCACAGGCTACTCCAATATATATGCCCATCAATTTATCCGGGAGTGGGGTAATTTAGCTATGGCAGGGATAATACTGGCTATGGCTTTTGGCGGGAGCAGTTGTTCCACTACCGGCGGTATTAAGATGCTGCGGGTAGGCATAATAGTCAAAGCCCTGATTCAGGACATAAAAAAAATAATCCTCCCCGAGAGGGCGGTTGTCATCCAGAGATACCACCATATATATAAAATGTTCCTGGAGGATAAACAAGTAAGATCGGCCTTTCTGATAACCCTGCTTTATCTTTTGCTATACGCAGCCGGGACAATAATAGGGATGTTTTATGGTTATCCTTTTTTAGAATCATTGTTTGAGTCTACTTCGGCAGCGGCAAATGTCGGGCTCTCTTGCGGCATCACTTCCGCCAGTATGCCGGTGGGGCTAAAAATTACTTATATAGTCCAGATGTGGGCAGGGAGGCTTGAATTTATGTCCGTGTTTACTCTGCTCGGTTTCTTTGTAGCTTTGGTTAAAGGGAAATAATGTTTAAATCTAAAATCGAAAATCGAAAATTTAATCGTTATCTTCGGGCTCCGGGCTTCGGGGGGCGGTTTAAAGTTTTTTGTTCTGCATTTTTAATTTTGATTTTTGCGCTTTCAATAGCTTATGCCGAAACAGTCTCCAGCGCAGATTTAATTAATAACACCAAAGAATTCGACACTAAAACCATAACCTATGAAGGTGAGGTGATCGGTGATATAATGATCCGAGGCAGGAATGTCTGGGTAAACCTGAATGACGGCAAAAATGCCATCGGCGTTTGGCTGGGTAAGGCTTTGGCTGGAGATATCGCCCAGAGCGGTAACTATAAATTTAAAGGCGATTGGTTTCAGGTAACCGGGGTATTTAACCGGGCCTGCCTTGAGCATGGAGGCGGTCTGGATATCCATGCCCAGACCATTAGTAAAATCAAGTCCGGATACGCGGTTGACGAAGGTCTTAACTGGAGAAAAATAAACCTGGCGGTAATTTTATTCTTTATACTCTTAACATTATGGATATTGAGGCAATTAAAAAACAAATAGAGTCGGATATACAAAATATATCTTCGTCTGAGGGCCTGGAAGAAGCGCGGTTTAAGTATTTGGGGCGCAAGGGGGTTCTTGCTCAATTAACCGCAACCATTCCTTCTTTACCGGCGCAAGAAAGGGCCGTTTTTGGCCAGCAGGCTAATATCCTCAAAGATAAGATTGCCAATCTTATTTTAGAGAAAGAAAAGTTATTTGGTAGCCCGGCCAGCGGAGCGATGCAAGAATCCGTGGACATTGGTATGCCCGGGGTCTCCCAAGAGGTGGGGAAATTGCATCCTATTACCCGGGTCATTGATGAGATCTGTAATATATTTTTGCGGATGGGCTTTCAGGTGGTAGAAGGCCCGGAGATAGAGACTGAATATAATAATTTCAGCGGTTTGAATATTCCCCTGGAACATCCGTCGCGGGACGCCTTTGATACTTTTTACCTAAAAGATTACGAAAAGCTGCTATTACGTAGTCATACATCGCCAGTCCAGGTCCGGGCAATGAAATCCCGCAAGCCTCCGCTGGCCATCGTGGTCCCGGGGAGGGTATATCGTCCGGATGCGGTAGACGCCAGCCATTTATTTATGTTTAACCAGATAGAAGGTTTAATGGTAGATGAGGGGATAAAGTTTTCCGACCTCAAGGGGATATTAGAGGTTTTTGCCAGGAGCGTTTTTGGCGAAGATATTAAGATGCGTTTCCGGCCGCACTTTTTTCCTTTTACCGAGCCATCAGCGGAAGTGGACATATCCTGTATAATCTGTAAAGGCCGAGGGTGCCCGGTCTGCGGCAGGAAAGGCTGGCTGGAGATTCTTGGTTCAGGGATGATCCACCCTAACGTATTAAGGAATGTGGGCTATGATACCAAAAAATATTCCGGGTTTGCCTTTGGGATGGGGATTGAGCGCATCGTTATGCTTAAATACGGGATCAACGATATCAGATTATTCTTTGAGAACGACCTGAGGTTTTTAAGGCAGTTTTAATCTAGGTAAAGGTATAGGTAGAGTAAAATATGAAATTTACTTATAATTGGTTAAAAGATTTTGTTGATATCAGGCTTCCGGCGGAAGAATTAGCCGATAAGCTGACCATGGCCGGATTGGAGGTAAGGTCCCTGGAAGCCAAAGATGGGGATTTTGTTTTTGATATTGAAATCACCTCTAATCGTCCGGATTGGCTGAGCGTGGTCGGGGTCGCCAGGGAGGCGGCCGCAATCACTAACTCCAAACTTAAAATTCAAAGTTTAAAGTCAACCTCCGGGTCCCAATCCCTAAGCCCCCAGCCCAAAACAAGCTTTAAAATTGAAATCGAGGACAAAAAGGACTGCCCTTTATACACCGCCAAAATTATCCGGGATGTTAAAATTAGACCGTCGCCGGAATGGTTAAGTAAAAGGTTGGAAATGGTCGGCTGCCGCAGTGTAAATAATATAGTGGACATCATCAATTATATTATGTTCACCTATGGAGAACCTATGCATGCCTTTGACCTGGATAAACTGGATTCGGATAAAATATTCATCCGCCGGGCTAAAAAATACGAGAAAATAACTTCCATTGATGATCAAGAGAGGGTTTTGGAACAAGATATCTTAGTGATCGCGGATAAAGAAAAACCGGTGGCGATTGCCGGGATTATGGGGGGCAAAGATACCGAAGTAGACGGATCAACTAAGAACGTGCTCCTGGAAGCAGCCATATTTAATCTTATAGTCATTCGTCAGGGGAAAAGAAAGCTGGGGATGCAAAGCGAATCAGCGTACAGGTTTGAACGGGGGATCGATTATGAAACAGCCCGGAATGCGTCCTGGCAGGCAACCAGGTTGATTGAAGAATTATGCGCTGGTAAATGTGTTTTAGCTGAAGAATCAGGCCTGCCAGCCCCAAAAAAAACAAAGGTCAATCTTAGTCTGGACCATACCGGAAAATTATTGGGGGTTAACATAACCTCTTCCCGGGTAAAGTCCATACTTGGCAATTTGGGTTTTGCAGTGAGCTTTAAGTCTAAGGGGGTTTTTTCAGTAGAAACGCCCTTATCCCGTCAGGACGTTAAAGCCGATGTCGATTTAATCGAAGAGATTGCCCGTGTTTACGGTTTTGAGAATGTGCCGGTAACCTTGCCCGCGGTTAAGCCGCAAGTCAGCGCCTATACTGATACAGACAGGGTCTATTTGATTAAAAGCATATTAATCAGCCTCGGGCTTAGCGAGATAATAAGTTACAGCCTGATCAGCAAGGATTTATTAAAGGGGATGGGTCAGTATAGCTTGGTAGAGATCCGCAATCCTTTAAGCAAAGAACAGGAGGTCCTAAGGCCGACGATCATCCCCGGCATACTTAAAGCAATAGCCGTCAACCTGAATCAAAAACAAAGCTTTATCGGTATATTTGAGATTTCCAAGATATTTTCCGCTGGTAAAGATAACCCCAGGGAAGATATCGCGTTGGCAATTGGCATATCCGGAGTTAAGTCCTGGCTTTTCAGCCAGGGGCAGATAAAGGATGAACAGGGGCTATTGCATATCAAAGGGATAATATCAACCCTGCTTGAACGCTTAGGCATAAATGATTATAAATTTGTTTTATCCCCCGATAAGTCTGTCGATATCTTTGTAAATAAAGAATTAACTGGCCGGGCCTCCCGGGTTATAAAAGAAACCCTGGACAATTTCGACATTAAGAATAAAGAAGTATTTATAGCCGAGTTGTATTTGGGCCGGATCATCAACCTGGTTAATTTAAATAGAAAATTCTCGTCCCTGCCGGTTTACCCTTCGATATCCCGGGATATTAGCGTAGTCGTTAAGAAAGAAATTTCTGTAGACGCGCTGTTGGATGAGATCAAAGCTAATGCCGGAGCGCTCTTAAGGGAAGCAAAAGTAATTGATTATTACCAGGGAAAACAGATACCTGATGGGTCTCGCGGCCTGACCTTCTCTTGTGTTTACCGTTCAGAAGAAAGAACCCTTACCGAAGAAGAAGTTAATTCCGCGCATTTACTGACCCTGGAAGTTCTAAAAAATAAATTTCAGGCCCAGCTTCGCTAAAGAAATGGGGTCAGAATTATTTTCCTCTTTTTCTACCAAACAAGTAAAAAAATAATTCTGACCCCATTTATTGTTGACTATTTTTAAAAAAGTGCTATAATCCCATTATAGAAATGTTCTTTTAGATTTCCCTGCCGTGCGCGTTAGGAGGTTGGTGATTGTTGAACCAACATAAATATAAGGGGAGCCGCAACTTCTTTTAAGGCCAAGGTTTTAAAAGAGCGGTTTCCACCTGAACTTCGGGTTCAGACCATCAAAATCCAACGGCACAGTGCGGGGATTTTTTTTGGTTTCGCCGGGCATGTTCAGTCAAGTGAAACCAATCCGCCAATCCCGCCACACAGCTTGGCGGGTCGCCAATTCTTGTGGCGACTTTGCGGCGGATAAGGAAAATCCATGGACCTTTTCCCCCAACAGGATATCCCCAAAGAAAATTTTAAAGATTTGCCTTTAGCCGTGCGTATGCGTCCGGTTAATTTGGATGAATTTAAGGGCCAGGAACATATTTTAGGTAAAGGCAAACTTCTGCGCCGGGCAATAGAGTCAGATAGAATAACGTCCCTTATTTTATACGGACCACCGGGCATAGGAAAGACGTCGTTGGCCTGGTGTTTCTCGCATATCACCAAAAGCCGCTATGCGGCTATTAACGCCACCACTTCTAATGTGGACGAATTAAGGAAAGTTATCGCCCAGGCTAAACATCACAAAGCAGTTACAGGCGAAAAAACCACTCTTTTTATCGACAAGATCCATCGTTTTAATAAAGCCCAGCAGGATGTTTTGATGCCGGACGTTGAAAACGGCAATCCGATTGTGATCGGGGCTACTATCCACAATCCGTTTTTCTCTTTAGTCTCGGCTTTGGTCTCGCGCTCGTTAGTTTTAGAACTAAAACCTCTTACCGCGACCAATATTTTGGAGATTTTAATCTCGGCTTTAAAAGACAAAGAGCGCGGCTTAGGTAATTTAAAAATAAAGGCGGATAAAAAAGCCTTGGGCTTTTTATCTAAGGCCTGCGAAGGAGATGCCCGACGGGCTTTAAATGCTATTGAGCTCGGCGTCTTAAGCTCGGAACTAACTAAGGATGGCTGGATCAATTTTGATCTGGAGGCTGCCGCCGGGTCCATTCAGAAAAAGCCCATAATTTATGACCGAGATGAAGACGCTCATTATGACAGCGCGTCGGCGTTTATCAAATCCATGCGTGGTTCTGATCCGGATGCGGCAATATATTGGATGGCGAAAATGCTTTATGCCGGGGAAGATGTCAGGTTTATTTGCCGGAGGGTTTGTATTTTAGCCGCCGAAGACGTGGGGAACGCCGATCCCCTGGCTTTGGTCCTCGCCAACGCGGCCTTGCAGATCTGTGAATTTGTAGGTATGCCGGAAGCCAGAATCCCATTGGCCCAGGCAGTAGTTTATGTCTCTTGTGCTCCTAAATCCAACGCCAGTTATTTAGCCATTGAGAAAGCCTCAGCCGATATCGAAAAAGAAAAAACCCAGGAAGTCCCGGATCATTTAAAAGACGCAACTTATCCCGGCGCAGAAAAGCTTAGGCATGGGAAAGGATATAAATACGCGCATGATTTCGAGGGCCATTATGTTAAACAGAAGTATACCCGCCGCAAAGTCAGATACTACGAACCTACCGATATCGGTTACGAAGCTAAGATTAAACAACGCCTCGAGAAGCTGCGTAACCCCGGATAATAAAATAAATCTTGCTGACTTTTAACACGGATAAACACGGATTGCTTACGGATATACACGGATGAAACAAAGGTTTTATCCGCGAGGATCCGTTTTTTTATCTGTGTGAATCCGTGAAAAAATCTTAGAATTTCAGCATAATTTGATACAATGTCTGGCCTGGAAACAACTTGACCGCTTAAAGCTATTAAGGTAAAATATTAACTGGGTTACATAGCAGTAAAGGAGGAATCTATGCCTGGTGGATATTCTGGACCGGATCGCCGCAGCCATAAACGGATCCGGGTTAATTTTATGGTTCTTTATAACAGTCAGGATTCATTGGAAAAAATTAAAATTTCCCGCGGTAAGGAAATATACGCGCTGATGTTGGACTTAAGCCAGACCGGGATGGCGGTTTTGACTGAATACGATATCCCGGCTTCTTCTTTATTGGAGGTAAAATTTACCCTGCCAGCTTTGCATAAAATTACGCACCAGAACCTGCCAATCCCGATAAGCATTAAAGGACAAGTTAAGTATAGCCGGGCCATGGGCAGGGATGGTTTCCGGATCGGGATTCTTTTTACCGAGATAGGCGCTGGGGACCGTAATTTAATCGCTGACTTTATAAGTAACTGCTAACTAAATATGATAATAACAGAACAAAAACCCGTCAAAGAGATAATAAATAGCCTAAAAGGATTCCACAATATTTTTTTAGTTGGCTGCGGTGAATGCGCCACTACCTGTAAGACCGGAGGCAAGGACGAATTAACCAGGGTCAAGGAATTACTGGAAAAAGAAGGCAAGGCCGTGGTAGGTATGTGTATACCCTCTGCTCCGTGCGTGGCAGTCCAGACAAATCAGGAGATAAGGAAAAATAGTCTTGTTCTGACTAAGGCAGAGGTAATTTTAGTTTTTGCCTGCGGATTAGGGGTGCAGTCAGTAAAGGATAACGATAAAAGTGGTTTAGTGGTCCTCACCGGATGCAATTCCCTGTTTGGCGCAGCCATGGATAGATACGGTAATTTTCATGAAAAGTGTTCACTCTGCGGCGATTGTGTTTTAAATTTGACCGAGGGAATTTGCCCGGTTACGCTTTGTTCAAAAGGTCTTTTAAACGGGCCTTGCGGGGGGGTAAATAACGGTAAATGCGAATTGGATACTGATAAAGACTGCGCCTGGATTTTAATTTACCGGGAATTAGAGAAGAGGAATAAATTAGACGCCCTGCGTTTGATCTGGCCTCCTAAAGATTTTAAGAAAAGCGGCAAGCCGCGCAAGGTGGGGGCGGTTAAGTAAATGCCTAAAGCAGTTGGGTTGACAAAAGAAGAAATACGTAGTAAAATTCAGTTAAAACTGAAAACACAGAAGGAGGAAGACCGTAAACGAAAAAGTAGGCAGATTAAAAATAAACTTTTTAAAACACGGTTCTTTAAAAAAGCGAAGATAGTGATGTTTTATGTTTCATTTATGGGCGAGGTTATTACAAAAGAGATGATTCAGGAAGCGAGACAGTTAGGTAAAAAGGTCGTAGTGCCTGTTTGCGAGAAAGATAAAATAATAAGGGCCTGTTTATTGGAAGACAATGCTAGGATGGCCAAAGGCCCTTATGGGATACCAGAGCCGGTGAATAAAAAGCCGGTTAATTTAAAAAATCTAGACCTTGTAGTAGTTCCCGGCGTAGCTTTTACTAAGGATGGCTCGCGCCTGGGCCGCGGCAAGGGCTACTACGACCGTTTCTTAAAAAAACTACCAGATAAAGCCGTCTCTATCGGCCTGGCTTTTGGTTTCCAGGTCAAGTCGTCTCTCCCCGCCACGCCCCAGGATGTATCCGTCAACAAAGTCATCTTCGCATAATTTTATAAGGAACAAAAAGGGAGGTAAATATAGATGCTGATAACCATCATTGTAGTTGTTATTAGCGCTGCGGTTTTTTCATCCGCAGGCTATCTTTTCAGGAGATATATAGCTGAAAAAAAGATCCAAGATGCGGAAGCCAAGGCCAGGTATATTATTGATGAGGCCAAAAAAGAGGCTGTAGACCGGCAGCGTAGGGCCGAATTGGAGGCTAAGGACCTTTTGTACCGGATGCGCCAGGATTTTGAACAAGAGACCAAGGAACGCAGGCAGGAGATATTTAATTCAGAGAAAAGACTTTCTCAGAAAGAAGAAAATATTGACCGTCGGCTTAATCTTCTGGAAGGCAAGGAAAAAGATATCGTTTCCAGGCAGGATAACATAAAGAAACAGGAAGATTCGATCAAGGTCAAAGATAATCAACTGCATGCTTTAATCGCCGAAGAAAAAGAGAGGTTGCAGAAGATGTCATCGTTGTCTGTTGAGGAGGCCAAACAGATCCTGCTCAGCCGATTGAATGAAGAATTGAGCGCGGAAAAGTCGGTATTGATCAAGCGCTACGAAGAAGAACTGCGCAATACTTCGGAAAACAAAGCCAGGGAGGTAGTTAGTCTGGCTATCCAAAGATGCGCTGTCGAACATACCGTAGAATCAACAGTCAGTGTTATTAATCTGCCGAACGATGAGATGAAGGGCAGGGTTATCGGCAGGGAAGGAAGGAATATCCGGGCTTTGGAAATGGCAACAGGGGTGGATATTATTATCGACGATACCCCTGAGGCGATAACTTTGTCCTGTTTTGACCCGGTGCGTCGGGAGATCGCCAGGCTGGCGTTGGAGAAATTGGTCAGCGACGGCAGGATCCATCCGGGCAGGATCGAGGAGGTAGTGGAAAAGGCCAAGTTGGATATAGATAAAAAGATCCGAGAAGAAGGCGAGAAAGCTGCGTTTGATGTCGGTATCGACGGTTTGCATCCGGAGATTGTGAAACTTTTAGGCCGCCTGCGTTTTCGCACCAGCTATGGTCAAAATACCCTGCAGCATTCCAAAGAAGTGGCTTTTGTTTTAGGAGTCATGTCCACCGAATTGGGTTTAGATTTTAAATTGGCCCGCAGGATAGGTATGTTGCATGATATCGGGAAAGCCGTAGATCATCAGGTCGAAGGAACCCATGCTTTATTAGGCAGGGATCTGGCTAAGAAATATAATGAGTCCGCGGAAGTAATTCACGCTATTGAGGCCCACCATGAAGAAGCCGAGCCCAAAAGCATTTATGCCGTACTATTGGTGGCTGCTGACGGAATAAGCGCTGCCCGTCCGGGAGTAAGGCGCGAAACCCTGGAGACTTATATTAAGCGGTTAGATAAATTAGAGTCTATCGCCAATGTTTTTAAAGGCGTAGAAAAATCCTATGCTATTCAAGCCGGCAGGGAGATCAGGGTAATAGTCCAGCCGGAAAAGATAAATGACCCGGAAGCGGTTAATTTAGCCAGGGAGATTCGTAAAAAAATAGAAGAAGGAATGGAATATCCGGGCCAGATCAAGGTTACTGTAATCAGAGAAACTAGGGCGATTGAGTACGCCAAATAGCATTAAAGGTTAAAATAATACTGCAAGCAGGGATTGCCCCCGTAGAAGGTTATACGCAGGCCGGCCAGGGGGCTGTCTCATGACAAGATAACTATTTAACGGGATAACTCTCCATGAAAATCCTTTTTATAGGCGATATAGTCGGGAAACCAGGCCGGGAGGCGGTTAAAAAACTACTTCCGGGGCTAAGGAATGAATTAGGTCTGGATTTTGTCATTGCTAACGCTGAAAATGCTGCCGGAGGCTCAGGCATTACAGCAAAAGTTGCTCAGGAATTACTAGGGTCGCCAATCAACGTAATCACTTCCGGCGACCATATTTGGAAAAAGCAGGAGATTTTTGAGGTCCTGGCCGGTAATCAGCGGATTTTAAGGCCATTGAATTATCCAGAGGGAGCGCCTGGTTCGGGATTTGGTTTATTCGGGGCTGGCCAAGATATTAAAGTAGGCGTGGTCAATGTTTTAGGACGGGTTTTTCTGGAGCCTTTAGAATGCCCTTTTAAAACCGTTATTCCGGCCATTGAGGCCCTGTCTAAAGAAACCAAGATTATTATTGTGGATATACACGCGGAAGCGACTTCTGAGAAAGTAGCATTAGGTTGGTATCTGGATGGCCGGGTTTCAGCCGTAGTAGGCACGCATACTCATATCCAGACCGCGGATGAAAGGATCTTGCCTAAGGGCACCGCCTATATTACTGACGTAGGTATGGTCGGCCCGTATGATTCGGTAATAGGAAGAAAGGTGGAAGATGTTCTAGCCAGGTTTGTTACCTGCCTTCCTATGAGATTCGAGGTGGCTGAAGGCAATGTCCAGTTACACGGAGTGGCTTTGGATATCGATGAAAAAACCGGCAAAGCCAGGTCGATTATCAGAATACAGAGAAAATTAGATGCGTAAATTCACCGTCCATTATAAATCTAAGTTTGGAATTTTATGTTTCGGGATTATTTTAAATTTTGTGCTTTGTAATTTAAATTCATATGGTTTTTGCCAGGAGAACAATACCGATAATCTGGAATTTAATATAGACGCGACCGCCGCCCCAACTACCCTTCCTAAAATCTTTAAACCCAGCGTAGACTTAAGCGGAAGAGGCGTTTATCCGGACGCCCTCTGGCCCCAGGGATTGGCTGCCCCGGAAACCCTGGATATATGGAGAAAGGATTTAGGTTTTACAGGTATATACCGGATCCAGTATAATCTCTGGGAGATCAATGAAAAAAGTAAAGAGATAGATGCCGGCAAGATATTATTAGATAATTATGAGAGGGTAATCAAGGCGATAAATAACGACGGGGGGGTAGTTATTCTGGATATTTTCGGCACCCCGGCTGGTTTAGGCAAGGTTTTGGATAAGAAAAGCCTTCCTTGGGACCTTAAGGCCTTCAAAGAATTGGTTAAGGCGCATATCCGGAATCTAAGCTGTAATAAAAAATACAATATTTGGTACGAGGTCTGGACGGCTCCGGATTTAGATGTGTTTTTTCTAGGCGGGACAGCAGACTATCTTAATCTCTATAAGGCTATTGCCGAAGGCATCAAGGAACTGGAGGCTGAAACAGGCATAAATATACCCTTGGGCGGGCCTTCGGCGAGCTGGTGGTTTCAGAATGCGGACGGAAATACAATATTCACCCCGGAAAAGAGCCTGGTTTACGAGCTGATAAAATTCTGCAGCCAAAATAAGCTCCCCCTGGATTTTATAACCTGGCACGCTTATTCTACCGACCCCAAGGTTGGAAAAGAAAATACCCCTTATAATAATATTGTCCCGGTGTTAATCCGGGACTGGTTGACTTACTTTGGCCTGGATAAGAATGTCCCGCTGATTGTGGATGAGTGGAATTTTGATAATGGCGTTAATCTGTCAATGGAGAGAAAAGAAAAGTCTTCTGTTGCCGCAAGCTATGTGTTAAGCCGGCTGAAGAATATGTCGGAGACAGGGCTGGATTATCAGCTTTTTTATTCCCTGGAAGATTTTCAGAATCAATCAGAGGGCGTTGTCCGCAACGTCGGGGTATTTTTATTTGAAAAAGACGCTAATGGCTATAAGAGCGCACCCAAAGCTATTTACAACGTCTTTAAAATGCTGAAAAGGTTAGGAGGCGGCATGTTAACCGAGTCAGCAAAAACTAAAGATGAATTCGTGGGCCTTTTAGCAAGTAAGGATAAAGACGACCTCGTCATCATAGCTTATAATTATATTGATCAGGATATAGCCAAGAATTATTTATCCCGCAACATCGTCGGTTTAAACGAGGCCGAGAGGGACTTTATCGTTAATGTAATTAAGTCCGGTAATTTAAGAAAGATCTTGAGCAAGGAAATAGACATTTCAGGGTTACAGACCAGCGCCAAGGTAAAGACCTTTCTTTCTACAGCCCAGGAGCGGAATAAAAATGCGGTTAAATTCATGGTTTCGGCGAGGAATGTAAAATTAGGAATCAAAAATTTAAAAGGGGATTATTATTACCAAAAATACGTGGTTGATTCTTCCTGCGGAGTAAATTGCGATTTTGTTCCGGTTGAGGCCAAAGATATAACCGCAGGGGAATTATATCAGGAAGACCTGTCCTTGAGCCCGTATTCAGTTGTCGCGATCATGTTAAAGAAAAAACCACAGGTTGTGGAAGTAAAAATAGATACTGTTCCCCAAACTGATAAGGCTTTGAATAATACGGCTGTTTTATCTTCGTCCAACGCAATCCAGCCTCAGGAGGGCAGGGAGCTTAAAGACACGGGCGGCGATATAACTAACGCTGCGGATAAGAGCGCAGCCGCTGTTTCTAAGATCGAAGAGAAATAAGTAAAGGCTTAAGAATTGAACGATTTATTTGAACCCCTAAAAAATAATCCTCAAGACCGGCATGTTTATACCGTATCCGAGATAACCAAGGATATCAAAATGATCCTGGAAAACACCTTCGCCGATGTCTGGATTGAAGGAGAAGTCTCTAATTTTAAGGCCGCGCCGTCCGGGCACTTTTATTTTTCACTGAAGGACAAAGATTCGGTAATAGCTGCGGCGATGTTCAGCCGGTCAAATAAGGATCTAAAATTCAAGATAGAAGACGGGCTTAAAGCGATCTGCCGGGGCAGGATCGATGTTTATCCTCCCCGAGGCCAGTACCAGCTTATAGTGGATAACTTAGAACCTAAAGGCATCGGCGCTCAGCAATTAGCCTTTGAACAATTAAAAAAGAAACTGGCTAAGGAGGGCCTGTTTGATTCTGCGCACAAGAAAGAATTACCTGTTATGCCTTTTTCTGTAGGGATTGTTACTTCTTCTACCGGAGCGGCGGTTAGAGATATACTGCAGATACTTAAAAAAGGCGCGCGGGGAGTAAATGTAGTTATACGTTCGGTCCGGGTCCAGGGAGAAAAGGCTGCTTCCGAAATAGCTGAGGGCATAAACGACCTGAATAAATTTTCCCGCCAGGCGGATGAAAGCGGGGGCGGGATCCCGCATATTGCGGGAAATAAAGTAGATATGATAATTGTCAGCCGGGGAGGGGGGAGCGTTGAGGACCTTTGGGCATTTAATGAAGAATTAGTGGCCCGGGCAATATACGCTTCCCGGATACCCGTAGTTTCAGCGGTAGGGCATCAGATCAACCTTACCCTGTCAGATTTAGTCGCGGATTTTTTTGTGGAGACCCCGTCAGCGGCAGCCAAGATTATTGTGGATAAGAAAAACAGCCTGTTGGCTGAAATCGATAATTTACAGCATCAGTTGAATTTTTCCATCCAGGAGACAATCAATAATTTAAATAACAGTGTTATTGCCCTGCGCCATACTTTAAAAAGCCCTCTGGACAGGCTGCTGGAAAAACAGCAATTGCTCGATGAGCTATATTCAGGGCTGAGTAATAATATGCGTAGTTTTTTGAAACTTACCCGGGAGACAGCAGGTTCTTATATCAAAAGGCTAGAGGCCTTAAGCCCTTTGGCGGTATTATCCAGGGGATATAGTTTGAGCATGGCTATATCTAATGATGTGATTATTAAGGATGCTTCCGGGCTTAAGCCAAAAGATAAAGTTAAGACTATTTTAGGAAAGGGTAGTTTTATAAGTACGGTTGAGGAGGTAAATAATGGCTAAGGATAAACAATCGTTTGAAGAGGATCTTAAGCGCTTGCAAAAAATAGTTGAAGAGCTGGCAGAGGGCAAGCTTACTTTAGGGGAATCCCTAAAGAAATATGAGGAAGGCGTCAAGCTCGCCCAGGGTTGTTCGCAGGCCCTAAGCGATGCTCAGCGTAAAGTAGAGTTATTAATGAAGAAAGAGGGGAAATCATCCCTTGAGGAATTTGACGAGAAAGGTATTAAAGGAGATTAAAGCGCGATGTTGCTGGAGAAAATAAACAGCCCCCAGGATTTAAAGAAGCTTACCATAGAAGAACTGATCCTGTTAACCAAAGAGATCCGGGAAAGGATAGTAGACGTAGTTTCCCGTACCGGAGGCCATCTTGCTTCCAGCCTGGGTTCGGTGGAAATAATCACCGCTTTGCATTATTGTCTTTCTACACCTGTTGATAAGATAATCTTTGATGTCGGGCATCAGTCTTACGCCCACAAGATCATCACCGGTAGAAATAAGGATTTTGATACCTTAAGACAGTATAACGGCATCAGTGGTTTCCCATCCCGCAGCGAATCTGCTTTCGATGTTTTTACTACCGGGCACAGTTCTACCGCAGTATCTTTATGTCTGGGACTTGCCTGCGCCCGGGACAATTTAACTCCGGATAAGTATTTTAAGGTCGCAGCGTTGATCGGCGACGGGTCCTTAAGCGGAGGCCTGTGTTTTGAAGGGTTGAATAACGCCGGGCATTTAAAAAAAGATATGCTGGTAATTTTGAATACCAACGAAATGAGTATCGCCCCCAATGTCGGCGCGTTAAGCACCTATATTAATAAGATCATTTCGCTTCCTATATATAACCGTTTCCGTAACAACCTGGATAATTACGTGCGTTCGCGCTTGCCTAAAGAAAGCCGGGTGCTTAAACTGGCTAATAAATTTGAAGAGGGCTTAAAAGGTTTGTTTGTCCCGGGTATATTTTTTGAAGAATTAGGTTTTCGTTATTTTGGTCCTTTGGACGGCCATGACCTCAACCGCTTGATTCCCACACTTAAAAACATCCTGAATCTTAAAGGCCCGGTTTTGTTGCACGTAATTACTAAAAAAGGCAGGGGTTATCTTCCGGCAGAGAAAGATCCGGTAAGGTTTCATGGCGCTGTTCCGTTTGAAAAAGATACCGGTCAGCCATTAGATAACAAAATAGCCGCGCTACCGACTTATACCGAGGTCTTCAGTAATAAATTGTGTAAATTGGCCCTGGAAAATAAAAAGATCGTAGCGATAACCGCGGCTATGTGCGAAGGCACCGGTTTAGATAAATTCCGGGGTGCTTATCCCGAGAGATTCTTTGATGTGGGTATAGCTGAAGGGCATGCTTTAACCTTTGCCGCCGGCATTGCCCGGGCAGGCTTGAAGCCGGTGGTAGCGATTTACTCTACTTTTTTGCAAAGAGCATACGACCAGGTTATAGAATGTGTAGCTTTGCAGGACCTGGGAGTGGTTATTGCCATAGACCGGGCAGGGATCGTGGGAGGGGATGGAGCGACCCATCAGGGTATTTTTGACATCGCCTTTCTAAGGAATGTGCCCAATCTGATAGTATTGGCGCCTAAAAACGCCCAAGAGCTGGAACTTATGTTAGAATGGGCGGTATCTCAGGATAAACCCGTAGTTATAAGATACCCTAAAGCTTTTACTCCTTTAAGCCATTCTCTATCTTCAAAGATAGATTTAGGCCGGGCCGAGGTGCTAAAAGAAGGCAGGGATTTTCTGCTTATCGCCTTAGGGAGCATGGTGGCGCCTTGCCAGGAAGCAGTTGAATCCTTAAGAGGAGATGGGATAAAGGGCGCTTTAATAAATGCCCGTTTTGTAAAGCCTCTGGATATAAATTTGATAAAGGATTGGGCGGGGAAGACAAAATTTGTTTTCACGGCAGAAGAAGGGATTTTAGAGGGTGGTTTTGGCAGCGCTGTGGCTGAGGCTATTGACAAGCCGGCAATAAAGATTGGTTTGCCTTCGGAATTTATCCCTGCCGGCAAGCGGGAGATTTTATTGGAAAAATACGGCTTAACCGCTAAAGCAATTATAGAAAAGATTAAGTCAGTAATTATATAGATATGGCTAAAATAACTATTGATAGTGAAAAGTGTAAAGGCTGTTTGTTATGTATTACCTTTTGCCCTAAAGGATTGATTAAGGTAAGCGGAAAATTTAATAAACGTGGCGCGGACTTTGTTGAGTTTAAGGATTCGGGCGAGTGTTTAGGTTGTGTTCAATGCGCGATAATGTGCCCGGATTGCTGCATCGAGGTGTATAAATGATAGCCAAGAAATACTTAATGAGTTAGGTAGAGGAAGAGGTATAGGTATAGAAAAAGTCTTTCTTTGCCTCTACCTTTACCTATACCTTTATTATTGTGTTAATATTCTATGAAAGCAAATAAGATTTTAATGAGCGGTAATGAGGCATTTGGTGAAGGCGCCATTCAAGCGGGATGCCAGTTTTATGCCGGGTATCCGATTACCCCCCAGAATGAGCTAATCGCTTATATGGCCCGGCATATGCCTGAGCGCAATAAGGTATTTATCCAGGCTGAATCGGAATTAGCAGCTATAAATATGGTATTCGGAGCTTCAGCAGCAGGTATGCGGGCAATGACTTCTTCTTCCAGCCCAGGCATCAGTCTTAAGCAGGAAGGCATTTCTTATATGGCAGGTTCGCAGTTACCAGGGGTTATTGTGAATGTGATGCGCGGTGGCCCGGGGTTAGGCAATATCTCGCCGTCCCAATCAGATTATTTTCAGGCTACCCGCGGCGGAGGGCACGGAGATTATCATTCTATAGTTATTGCTCCCGCTTCTGTACAGGAGGCCTATGATTTTATGGGCTTGGCTTTTGATCTGGCGGATAAATACCGTAATACCGTTATTGTTTTAGGAGACGGCATACTCGGTCAGATGATGGAACCCTTGCGGTTATCGGCCGCAAACCAAACACCGCAAACCGAATACCAAAAACCGTGGGCCCTTACCGGTTGCAAAGGGAGAAAACCTAATATCATCCGCTCTCTTTATTTAGGAGACGGGGTTCTGGAAGCGTTAAATGTCTCTCTGCAGAAAAAATATCAGCTTATCCAGCAGGAAGAAGCCCGCTATGAAGGCTTATTTTTAGATGACGCTGAAATTATCCTGGTAGCTTATGGGACAATGTCCAGGATATCTAAAGTAGTGGTAAATAATTTAAGGGATAAAGGTAAAAAGATCGGTATGATTCGGCCAATAACCTTATGGCCTTTTCCTAAAAAAGCATTCTCCGGGCTACCGGCTATGTGCTCCAAGCTATTAGTGGTGGAGATGTCCTGCGGCCAGATGGTTGAAGATGTCCGGTTATCGGTAAATGGCAAGTATCCGGTGGAATTCTTGGGCCGGGCAGGCGGAGGAGTGCCGGCTGAAGAAGAAATAATAGAAAAAATAGAGAGTATTTTATGAAAAAAATATTCAGCCATCCGGTATCCTTAAGAAAAACATCAACTCATTATTGTCCGGGATGCGGGCATGGCCTCTGTCATAGGCTGGTTGCCGAGATTATCGATGAGTTAGGCATAAGAGAAAAGACGATAGCTATCGCGCCGGTTGGCTGCGCGGTCCTTGCTTATGATTATTGGGATTTTGATTGTACAGAAGCCGCCCATGGCCGGGCCCTGGCCGTAGCTACAGCCATTAAGAGGGTCAGGCCGGAAAATATAGTTTTTACTTATCAGGGGGATGGCGATCTGGCGGCAATAGGCACCAATGAAACAATACATACCGCTAACCGCGGAGAAAATCTTACGGTTATATTTATTAATAACGCAGTCTACGGCATGACCGGAGGCCAGATGGCGCCCACGACTCTTTTAGGCCAGAAAACAACTACCACTCCGTTAGGCAGGCAGGCTAATTTGCAGGGTTTTCCCTTGAAAGTATCAGAATTATTATCCCAATTACCGGCAGTTAAGTATATTGAGAGGGTTTCTTTACATTCGCCGCAGGAAGTAATCAAGGCTAAAAAAGCGATAAAACAGGCATTTCAGAATCAATTAGATAATCAGGGATTTTCTCTGGTTGAGGTATTATCTGCCTGCCCGACTTATTGGGGGATGCCGGCTCATAAAGCGATGAGCTGGATAAAAGAAGTTATGATTAAAGAATTCCCGTTAGGAAGAATAAAATGACGGAACGTATTATTATAGCCGGAGCCGGAGGCCAGGGCATCATGCTTCTTGGTAAAG
Source organism: Candidatus Omnitrophota bacterium (assembly GCA_018825985.1). Lineage (GTDB taxonomy): Bacteria > Omnitrophota > Gorgyraeia > Gygaellales > Profunditerraquicolaceae > JAHKAP01. The sequence continues at coordinate 12,143 of JAHKAP010000078.1, read as the reverse complement.
TATTGGCTGAGGCGGCGATGCTCGAAAATAAGTTTGTAACCTGGCTTCCCGCGTACGGGGCAGAGGTGCGCGGCGGAAAAGCTTTTTGCATGGTTATTATATCTGATAAAGAAATAGGCTCGCCGTATATCAGTAAAGCTGACAGCCTGATAATTATGAATGAGCCATCGCTTCACCATTTCAAAAATAGATTAAGAGAAAAAGGTTTTTTAGTCCTGAATAGTTCTTTAGCTAAGGATGCCTTAGTGCCGGGATATCCATTTACCGACGTCGCCTTAAAACTAGGAAATCTCAAGGTCGCTAATATGGTGGCCCTGGGCAGCTACCTGGCTTTAAAAAATATGCTATCCCGGGAGACCATTTCAGAGGTTATAAAAAAAATGGCGCCTAAGGATAAGCCGGAACTGATTGAGATAAATCAAAAGGCGTTTATTGCCGGAGGAGATTTAGTTAAAAAAAATGGTTAGAGTAAGGTTCGCTCCCAGCCCGACAGGTAATTTGCATATCGGAGGCTCCCGCACCGCTTTATTCAACTGGCTTTACTCCGAAGCCAAGAGCGGAAAGTTTATTTTAAGGATAGAAGATACTGATAAGCTGCGTTCGGAAAAAAAATACCTGGATGAGATCCTGGATAGTTTGAAGTGGCTGGGGCTTAAGTGGGATGAGATATATTTTCAGAGCGAGCGTTTTGATATCTATCGTCAATATTCCGATAAACTGCTTAAAGAAGGCAAGGCATATACTCAGAAGCCGGAAAGCGGAACCGGTGAAGCGGTTATTTTTAAGGTAGAACCGCAGAAGATAAAAATCAACGATATGATCAGGGGGGAGATCGAGTTTGACTCAAGCCTGATCAAGGATCAGGTTTTAATTAAATCTGACGGAGCCCCGACTTATAATTTTGCCTGCGTAGTAGATGACGCGCTCATGAATATAACTCACGTGATCCGGGGAGACGACCATATTTCCAATACCCCTAAGCAGATCATGCTATATCAAGCCTTGGGTTTTGCCCTCCCGGGTTTCGCGCACCTGCCGCTTATCTTAGCCAAGCAAGGAGGAAGGCTCTCAAAAAGAAAAGGCGCAACCGCGATATCCGAATACCGCCAGATGGGGTATGTATCAGCTGCCCTGGTAAATTATTTATTACTTTTAGGCTGGTCGCCCGGAGGGAACCGGGAGGTGATCGATATTAATGAAGCGATCAAACTATTTGATATAAAAAATATCAATAAGACCGCGGCAGTGCTGGATCTAGATAAGCTTGATTGGATGAACAACCAGTACATAAAGAATGAAGATCCGGAAAAACTCGCTCTCCAGGCGATTCCTCTGCTGGCTGAAAAAGGCTATATCAACCCGCAAGATTTTGATAGAAATTACCTGATTTCTTTGTTAAGATTATTTCAGTCCCGGTTGACAACCGTCCATGATTTTATAGAACGGGCAGACGCCTTTTTTGTAAAAGACGTTATTATGGACCCGCAGATCCAGGAGAAATTTCTAGCCCGGGATTTGTCCAGAGAGTTCAGCTTGTTTGCCCGGAGGCTGGAGAAATTAGAAAATTTTGACATAGCTAATATAGAAACGGCTTTTAGAGAATTAATCCAGGAATTAGGCGTAGAGTCTAAGTCGCTAATCCATCCGATAAGAGTGGCCTTGACCGGCAAGACCGTAGGCCCGGGATTATTTGAAGTTATATATTATTTAGGTAAGGAGAGGACTAAGGAGAGGCTGGGTAAATTTATAAAAAAGGAGCAGGCATAATGGTCAAGAAAAGAGTTTATTCAGTGATTGCGCTTGTTTTACTTTTGGCAATATTATCCGGATGTGAAACCTGTAAACTTACTGCCCAGGGCATAACCCAGGGCCTGCCTCAAGATGCCCGGAATACCTGGCAATCCATAATCCGGGCGGATGATTGGGTAAAAAAGAACCTCTGGTAATTTTTTAAAGGTAATTTGCCCTCTAGTGCAATGGCAGCACGACTGACTCTGGATCAGTTAATTGTGGTTCGAATCCACAGGGGGCAATTTTACATTTGAGGGAAAATGAAAATTTTTGTGGGTAATTTAGCGTTTGTAGCCTCCCAGGCAGATCTGCAAAGGCTTTTTGCGGGATTTGGCGTTGTAACTTCCACTGCGATAGTTATGGAGAAGAAAGAGGCTAAATCCCGGGGTTTTGGCTTTGTGGATATGCCTGATGACCAGGAGGCAGGAGCTGCGATAGCCTCTTTAAATGGCCAGGACTTTATGGGCCGGGAACTTAATGTGAGCCCAGCGCTTTCTAAATCGGAATTAAAGCCTAAGAAAAAGATATTGGGTTCAAGCCTGGTATCAGAAAATTCACCCGGACAACGTAAATCCGGGGGCAATAGAACTTTTACCCGGGGATCGTTTTTTGAAGAAAACCGTGGCTACAAAGAAGGCCGGCGTTCGCTTAGCTTTTTAAAACGGCATAAACTCTCCGGGGCAAAGGAGCAATCTCGCGGCCCACGGAAAAACCAGGGGAACCCTATGCGTTGGCTTAAAAATAAAGGCCAATCTAAGCTCTGGCGGAAAAACCAGGAAGGCTCTAAACCTTGGGATAATACCGCAGGAGAATCCAGCCCACGGGAAAAAAGCGAGAGAGGTTTATCTTCCTGTAAGAAAACCGAAAGAGAGTCAGGCCCAGGTAAAAAAGCTACTGGAGGCCCCAGCCCCTGGATGAAATCTTATACCGGACTTAAGCCCTGGCGTAAAAGCAACAGGCGCCCCCAGAGACCTTCTTTTAGGAGGCATAAAAAATCCAGCGGCCATAAAAATGATTAATCATAAAAAAAGGCGGAAAGCATTATGAAAAAAAAGAAAAAAGTCGAATGCGGCGAATGTTATAGCCAGCATGAGTGTTGCCGGATCGGGGCCTGGGTAGATCTGGAAGAGGCCAAGAAGATCCTCTCTTTAAGGATCAGGAAGGGGGACTTTTTTCACTTAGAAAAAGATGATTATTTTCCTTCGGGCTATAAGGTAGGCACTAGCCCTGGGGATGAGTCGTGCACATTTTTAACTAAAAACGGGCTTTGCGCCATACATAAAAAGGATTATAGCCTTAAGCCAACTCACTGCAAAGAATTCCCTTATGAAAAGAATAAACTTTCTCCTATTGCTAAATATCTGTGTGTGGCGATGAAAAAAAGTCAAAAAAATAATGGAAACCACTAAACCACTAACTAATTTTATCCGAGAGATCATTGATCAGGATATAGCTGCAGGTAAGAATTTCAACCGGGTGCATACCCGTTTTCCTCCTGAACCCAACGGTTACCTTCATATCGGCCATGCCAAGAGCATCTGTTTAAATTTCGGAATTGCCCGAGACTATAAAGGGCTGTGTAATTTGCGGTTTGACGATACTAATCCAGAAACTGAGGATGTCGAATATGTTAATTCTATAATGGAAGATGTGCGCTGGCTGGGATTTGATTGGCAGGAGCGCTTATATTACGCCTCGGATTATTTTGAACAACTATATGAATACGCTCTGGAGTTGATTAAAAAAGGCAAGGCTTTTGTCTGCGACCAAAGCCTGGAAGAGATGAGAAGTTTTAGGGGCACAATAACTGAGCCGGGTAAAGAAAGCCCTTTTCGTAACCGCAGTGTAGAGGAGAACTTGGATCTGTTCAGCTGGATGAAGGCAGGAGAATATAAGGAAGGCTCGAAAGTGTTGCGGGGTAAGATTAATATGAACCATCCTAATTTGCTGATGCGCGATCCGGTATTTTACCGCATAAGAAAAGCTTCTCACCACCGGACCAAGGATAAATGGTGCATTTATCCTACTTATGATTATACTCATTGTATTAGCGATTCCATTGAAGTGATTACCCATTCTATCTGTACCCTGGAATTTGAAGTCCACCGCCCTTTATACGACTGGATCCTTAATGAGTTGGATATCCACCACCCCCAGCAGATCGAGTTTGCCCGGCTGAATTTGAGCCATACTCTTTTAAGCAAACGTAAACTTTTGGAGTTGGTAGAGAAAAAACATGTCGGCGGCTGGGATGATCCCAGGATGCCTACCCTTTCTGGATTAAGGCGCCGGGGTTATACTCCGGAATCCATAAGAAAGTTCTGCGAACAGATCGGTGTAGCTAAGGCCGATAGCATAGTTGACCTGGTATTGCTTGAGAATAGTATCCGGGAAGAATTAAATAAAACCACTCCCCGGGTAATGGCTGTGTTGCGGCCGCTTAAGGTAATCATTGATAATTATCCGGAAGACCTGGTTGAAGAAATGGAGGCAGTCAATAATCCCGAAGATCCGTCAATGGGCACTAGAATGCTTCCTTTTTCCCGCGAGCTTTATATTGAAGAAGAAGATTTCCGCGAAGAAGCGCCCAAGCAATTCTTCCGCCTGACTCCAGGCAGGGAGGTGCGTTTACGCTACGCTTATTTTATTAAATGCGTAGGAGTTTCCAAAGACGCGCAAGGTAAAATAAAAGAAATACACTGTACTTATGATCCGGCTACCCGGGGCGGAGATTCACCCGACGGCAGGAAAGTAAAATCTACTATTCACTGGGTTTCTAGCCAATATGCTTTAAATGCCAAAGTGCGCTTATACGATACGCTTTTTACCCAGCGTGATCCTAATAATGTTCCTGAAGGGATTGACTTTACTGCGAATCTAAATCCCAATTCCCTGGAAACACTTTCTTCTTGTGCTGTTGAGCCTAGCCTAAAGAATGCGGTTACTGCCGGCCGTTATCAATTTGAAAGAATGGGGTATTTTTCGGTGGATAGCATCGATTCCTCTTCGGATAAACTGGTTTTTAACCGCATAGTTACTCTGCGGGATACCTGGGCTAAAATCGAAAAAAAGCTCTAATTGCATCTTGCCACGCTGGCAGAGCTAATCGGGACACTGTGGCAGGTTCAGTCAGGACAGCGTGGCAATAATAATATGAAAAACCAAATACAGGATATTAAGGGGCTTTCGGAAAAAGAGGCTTTTGTTAAGCTTAAACAAGATGGTTTTAATGAACTTCCCTCCCAAAAGAAACGCAATATCTTCCTGATTTTTTTTAATGTAGTTAAAGAGCCGATGTTGCTTTTATTAATTGCCTGCGGATCGGTGTATTTTATTTTAGGTGAACATGGCGACGCCTTAATGCTCTTATCTTTTGTATTTGTAGTTGTTGGTATAACCTTTTATCAGGAGCGCAAGACCGAAAGAACATTAGAGGCGTTACGCGACCTCTCCAGCCCGAGGGCATTGGTTATTCGCGAGGGAGACCAGAAAAGGATCGCCGGGAGGGAAGTGGTTAAGGATGATATTATTATACTTAAAGAGGGAGATCGCGTGCCTGCGGACGCGGTAGTTTTGTCTTCGGTTAATTTATCGGTGGATGAATCTTTGTTGACAGGTGAATCAGCACCTGTGCGTAAATCCGAATGGGACGGTAAAGAAACATCCCGGCGCCCCGGAGGAGATGATTTACCTTTTGTTTATTCAGGTACGCTGGTGGTTCAGGGCAGGGGTGTGGCTCGGGTAACATCTATAGGCGCGCATACAGAAATGGGCAAGATTGGCAAAGCTCTCCAGAGGATCCGGGAAGAAGATACGCTTTTGCAGAAAGAAACCGCCAAGATCGTCCGTAATTTTTCCATAGCCGGAGGCATACTTTGTTTATTGGTAATATTAATCTACGGTTTGACCAGGGGGAATTGGCTTAACGGTGTGCTTTCCGGATTAACCTTAAGCATGGCTATGCTTCCGGAAGAATTTCCGGTAGTATTAATTATATTTCTTACTTTAGGGGCCTGGAGGATTTCCAAGAGCCAGGTTTTAACCCGGCGCGCGCCGGCAATAGAAACCCTGGGCGCGGCAACAGTATTGTGTACGGATAAAACCGGGACTCTCACCTTAAACGTTATGCATTTGACTACCTTGAGTTGTGAGGGCAAGCATTATGATGTTAATACAAAGGAATCAAAGTCTTTACCTGAGGAGGTGCATGATCTTTTAGAATACGGTATTTTAGCCAGCCAAAAAGATCCCTTTGACCCCATTGAAAAAGAAGTAAAGAGGACAGGCGAATTTTATTTATCCGGCTCAGAGCATATTCATAACAACTGGAAACTTGTAAGGGAGTACCCTCTTTCAAAACAGCTACTTGCCTTATCGCAAGTCTGGATTTCGCCGGATAAGCAAAATTACGTTATTGCCGCCAAAGGCTCTCCTGAGGCGATAGCCGATTTGTGTCATTTTAATCAATCCCAAAACTCTGAGTTAGTCGGGTTTATAGAAGAAATGGCTATCAGGGGTTTGCGTATCTTAGGAGTTGCTAAGGCCTCTTTCAGAAAAAAAAGCCTTCCGGATGTTCAGCACGATTTTATTTTTGAATTTGTTGGCTTGTTAGGGTTTATTGATCCTATCCGCTCAACTGTTCCTTCCGCGGTTAAGGAAGCGTACGAGGCGGGAATAAGGGTTATTATGATAACCGGGGATTACCCGGGAACCGCTATCCACATTGCCAGAGAAATCGGTCTGAATAATTCCGGACAATGTATCACCGGATCTGAACTTGAGAAAATGGATCATTCGCAGTTAAGAGAGAGAATAAAAACAGTCAATGTATTTGCCAGAGTTGTCCCCGAGCAAAAACTAGCGATCGTGAATGCCTTAAAGGCAAATGGGGCGGTTGTAGCTATGACCGGAGACGGGGTTAATGACGCCCCGGCTTTAAAATCGGCAAATATCGGGATCGCTATGGGTGAGCGGGGGACTGATGTTGCCCGCGAGGCCTCCGCATTAGTTTTGCTTAATGACGATTTCTCTTCTATTGTGCATGCCGTTAAACTAGGCCGCAGGATTTTTCATAACTTAAAGAAAGCCATAGCTTATATTTTTGCTATTCATGTGCCGATCGCGGGCATGTCATTCTTGCCGGTTTTATTCCATTTGCCGATAGCGCTTTTACCGGCGCATATAGCTTTTCTGGAATTGATTATTGATCCTGCCTGTTCAACTGTATTTGAAGCCTGCCCGGAGGAAAAAAATATAATGAAAAAACCTCCGCGTAATCTGCAGGAACCATTGCTTAATAAAAAAACATTTATTTTTAGCCTGATGCAGGGTTTGAGCGTACTGGCGGTTGTGTTTGCCGTATTTACCATCTCGCTATACTTAAAGAAAGGCGAGCTTGAGGCCAGGACCCTGGCTTTTGCCACTATGGTTTTTGCTAATATAATGTTGATTATGACCAATCTCTCTTGGTCCAAGAATCTATTCGGCATTATTAAGGCAAAGAATACAGCTTTGCTTTGGGTTGTAGCCGGGGCATTAGTTGCGCTTACCCTGGTTATCTATTTTCCTCCGTTACGCGGCCTATTTCATTTCTCGGTATTGTCTTTTGAGGATTTACTTATTGCCTTTGCCTGTGGTATCGCCAGTTTAGCCTGGTTTGAGGGCTTAAAGGCAATAAAAAAGAAAATCACCTTCCTGCCTACTTTCTGATATTTCCACTTGACTTTCCGGGCATATTGGAATACATTTTTCATATAAAACATGCATAACATACTCTTTTGATTAATACTACATTTAAGGAGGGTTTAAAATGGCTAAATTTGAGCCGCCTAAGGTATACGGCGCGGTGACGGTCGGAGAGCGGGGGCAGGTGGTAATACCTGCCCAGGTAAGAAAAATTTTTAAGATTAAATCCGGAGATAAGCTGATTGTTTTTGGCAAGTCTGATATTGTCAGTTTTGTTCCCGCCGAACAGTTTAACCAGTTTTTAAATAACATGGCTGAGATGGTGGCTAAGTTTAAAAAATGAATAAGCTCGCAATATATTTAATTATTCTTTTGATCTCATCTATTCTATCGCCCTTCGCCTTGGCCGAGGAATCGTTTACCTGGCAGGATTGCGTGAAAGAGGCGCAAAAGAACCACCCGGATTTAATTTCCGCCGAGGAAAACGTAAAACAAAATCAAGCCGCCAAGAAGATTGCTGCCAGCGAACTTTTCCCCCAGCTAAGCGGAAATCTGGGGGCTTCTACCGCTAAGACCACTTCTACCAGTTCGGGAGTTACAACCAGTAAAACTACCGAAACCTATACTTATGGAGCCAGCGCCGACCAGCTTATCTACGACGGAAGCAGGACCGTTAATAATATAAAGGCTGTCTCGGAAAACATAAAGGCCAGCCAGTATAATTACAGGTTCACTTCAACTGAGGTTAGATTGCGCCTGCGCAGCGCTTTTATCAATTTATTGAAGGCCCAGGAATTGCTGAATATAACCGAGGAGATTTATAAGATCAGAAGAGGTAATTTAGAGCTGATCACCCTGCGGTATGAATCGGGTTTAGAGCATAAAGGAGCATTATTAAATGCCCAGGCGAATTCAGCCCAGGCTGAATTTGAGATTCTTCAGGCCAAAAGAGCAATTGAGGTTGCTCAAAGACAGTTGATCAAAGAGATGGGCAGGGTGGAGTTTTCTAAAGTAAGGGCCCAGGGTGATTTTAATATTAAAAATTCTGATATAGAGAAGCCGGATTTTGAAGTCTTGGCCAACAATAATCCGTCTTTAGGAAGACTGATAGCCCAGAAGAATTCAGCCTCCTTCGGTATCAAAGCGTCTGAGGCTAATTTTTTCCCCAAGCTTTCAGCAACGGCAGGGGCAAGCCGCAACAGCTCAAAATGGCCTCCGGAAGATGATCAATTGAGTGCGGGCCTAAGCCTATCCCTTCCTTTATTCGAGGGCGGATTGCGTTTGGCTGAAGTATCTCAGGCCAGGGCGGTATATAACCAGGCAGTAGAAAATGCCAGGAGCGCCAGGGATAGTATTATCGTTACCCTTGAGCAGTCCTGGGCAAATTTTCAGGATGCCCTGGGAGAAGTGGAGACACAAAATAAATTCCTAACCGCATCTTTGGCCAGGGCTGAGATTGCCGAGGCCCAATATTCTTTAGGGTTGATCCAGTTTGACAGCTGGACGATAATCGAGGATAATCTAGTGAGCAATAAAAAAGCTTTTCTTAATGCCCAGGCCAATCTTTTGCTGGCTGAGGCAAGTTGGATCCAGGCGAAAGGAGAGACATTAGAATATGCGGATTAATAAACTTAAGCTATTTCTTATCGGAGTGGTTATTTTAGGTGTTTTGAGCGTATTTGTGGTAAAGTCACGGCAGAAGAAGGTTTCTGATGAGACAGTAAAAGAAATAATCCCGGTCCGCGGCTCGATTAGAATAATTATATCTTCTACCGGCACAGTCTTGCCTAAAAACCGCTTGGAGATAAAACCTCCGGTTAACGGTAGGATTGAGCAGATCCTGGTTCAAGAAGGAGATAAGATAAAAACGGGTGAGAATTTGGCTATAATGAGCTCAACGGAAAGAGCGGCCCTATTGGACGCGGCAAGAGGCAAGGGAGAAAAAGCCCTGGCTTATTGGGAGGATACCTATAAACCAATACCTTTACCGTCGCCTATTGACGGGGAGGTTATTGTGGCTAAAACCCAGCCCGGACAGACTGTCATGACTTCAGATGCCGTGGTAGTATTATCTGACCATTTGATTGTCCGGGCCCAGGTAGATGAAACCGATATCGGCAAGATCGCTAATGATATGAAGTCAGTTATTACTCTTGATGCCTACCCGGATACAAAAATAAAAGCCAGAGTTGAACATATATATTACGAGTCGCAGACCGTTAACAATGTAACTATTTACCTGGTTGACCTTATCCTCGATGAAGTGCCGCTTTTTTTACGTTCCGGGATGAATGCCTCGGTTGATTTTATAGTGCAGGATAAAAAAGACATCCTCATTATTCCGGTTGAGGCGGTAAATAAAAACGGGGAGAGCTACGTATTATTAAAGCAACCTAACAGTAAAGAACTTTTTAAGTCTCAAGTCCGGCTGGGTATTTCAGACGACAAGAATATAGAAGTAATCTCTGGGGTTAAAGAAGGTGACCAGATTGTCTTGAAATCAAAAAAATACGTTACTCCTAAGGCCGGCGCCAGCGGGACCAATCCGTTCATGCCCAGCCGCAGAAGATAATGATAGAACTAAAACACATCTCCAAGACTTATATAATGGGCGAAGCCGAAGTAAAGGCCCTGCAGGATGTTTCTTTAAAGATATCTCCCGGAGAATTTGTGGCGATTATGGGGCCGTCGGGGTCAGGCAAATCTACGCTTATGCATATCCTGGGATTGCTGGATAGGCCGGATTCGGGAGAGTATTTTCTTGGGCAAAAAAAAATCAATGATCTAAACGATGAAGAATTAGCTGCGATACGCAACCGGCTGGTTGGTTTTGTCTTTCAGCAATTCCATCTGTTGCCCAGGATGACTGCTCTTGAGAACGCGGAGCTGCCTTTAGTCTACGCAGGAAAGCAGCACCTAAGGCAGCAGGCTAGACAAAGGTTGGTGGAGGTCGGTTTACCTGATAGGATGAACCACCAGCCGAATGAACTTTCCGGCGGCCAGCAGCAGCGGGTTGCCATTGCTCGCTCATTAGTCAATGACCCTTTGATAATTTTTGCTGATGAACCTACCGGTAACCTGGACTCAAAAAGCAAAGAAGAGATAGTCGGCATCCTTAAAAGTTTAAATGAAAATGGGAAGACTATTATTATGGTTACCCATGAAAATGAAATGGCAGTGCATGCTAAGCGGGTTATCCGGGTTTTTGATGGGAAGGTAGTTTCTGATATAAAGCAGGGTTCGGTTTCAAAATCTTCTGAAGAAAACCAGGCCGACAAAATAATTGAAGTGGTATTATCTAAAGAGGAGAGAAGGTCCAGGGAGACTAAATTTTTTGAGTACCTGCGCCAGGCAGCCCAGGCTATGGTATCGCATAAGATGCGCTCGTTTTTATCTATACTGGGGATATTAATAGGTGTTGCCGCGGTTATTGCTATGCTTGCTGTGGGCACAGGAGCAAAAGAATCTATTGAGAAACAATTATCATCTTTGGGTTCGAACCTTTTAGTTATCCGGCCCGGCTCTTCCAGATTACATGGCGTAGCAATGGAAGCCGGAACAGTGACCCGTTTTACCCTGCAGGATGTCAGCGCTATTGCCAGGCTTATACCTGAAGTAAAAAGCGTAAGCCCTTCCGTAACCGGAAGGGGACAGATGGTCTATGGGAATAAAAACTGGAATACCCAGGTTGAAGGCGTGGGCGCGGATTACGCGGCGCTTAGAGCCGCTTCTCCGGTAGTGGGGAGGTTTATCAGCGAGGATGAAGTCAAGATGAGGGAGAGGGTTGTTTTGCTCGGTACAACGGTTGCCAAAGAGCTTTTTGGGGAGGTGAATCCGGTTGGTGAGACGATTAAATTAAACCTGGTTAATTTTAAGGTGATCGGTTTATTGCCGTCAAAAGGCGCGTCGACTTTTCATGATCAGGATGATACTGCGGTTATTCCCGTTACCACCGCGATGTTAAGGGTGTTTGGCAAGGAATATGTTGATTCTATATATGTGGAAGTAAAGAGCCCGGGGTTGATTGAGAGGGCCCAGGAAGCCATAAGCAGTCTTATTATAAAGCAGCATCGTCTTAATAAAGATGGAGAGGATTCATTCCAGATCCGGAATATGGCCGATATTAAGAATGCCCTTGAATCCACCACTAAAACAATGTCTTTATTGTTAGGGTCAATCGCCGCTATTTCTCTTTTGGTGGGTGGCATAGGTATTATGAATATAATGCTGGTTTCGGTTACTGAGCGGACCCGCGAAATCGGTCTGCGTAAGGCAATCGGGGCAAATAAGAAGGATATCATGGTCCAGTTTCTTATTGAATCGGTATTGATGTCATTTATCGGCGGAATTACCGGTATTCTTCTGGGAATAGGCTCAGCTATACTTATAACTATGTTTGCCGGGTGGGCAGTCAGGGTCTCCTTGTTTTCTATAGTACTTGCTACGGTATTTTCCTTAATCGTAGGGATAGTTTTTGGGCTTTGGCCGGCTCAAAAAGCCTCGGGGCTGGATCCGATCGAGGCTCTCAGGTATGAATAATTCTCTTGATTATTTGATGATTTATGCTAATATGTTTTAGAAAACGTATAATTACAATAGGAGGTGTAAAGTGTTGAAGAGAGTGATTGTTTTAGGGTTAATAGTATTGATGTCGGGCCTATTCTTTT
>JAHKAP010000077.1 GCA_018825985.1 Candidatus Omnitrophota bacterium | reverse complement strand
GAATATTAAGATTGATAAGACTGCTAATTTTTCCCGAATAATAGCGGCCCAGTTGGGAGGCATATTGGATCTCCCTAATGATATCCTGGATATATTAGGGCAGGACTGGCAGGTTAGGAATTATAAATTGGTATTTATTGGTTTAGTGGCTGTATTTTACTACCCGTGGTTGAATATTAAATACTTAATCTACAGTTTTATATCATGGATAAGCAAGAAATGAGGGGTATTTATTTTGCGAGTATCGTGATTCCCTCTTATAATAATAGCAAGTTTATAGTAGAGGCAATAAAATCAATTTTTAACCAATCTTATCCAAGAGATAAGTTTGAGATTATTATTGTTGATGATGGTTCTACTGATGATACGAGGGAACGTGTAGACGGAATGAGAAAATCGGGATCCGTCAGCCTAAGATATTTTTACCAGAATAATAAGGGTCCGGCGGCTGCGAGAAATTTAGGTATAAGAAATTCCCGCGGCGAAATAATCGCGTTCGTGGATTCAGATTGTGTTGTTTCTAAAACATGGCTTCAGGAAATATCCCGCGGTTATGATAATCAACGGGTAGCTGGCATAGGGGGGACTATAAGGGGAATAGACGACAATTCAATAATAAACCGTTATTGTGTTTATGTTAAAATAAAAGAAAGGCCTAAGATGGACAAAACAGGCATTGTCTATCTGATAACCGCAAACGCCTCCTTTAGGAAGTGTTGTTTGGATGATGTGGGTGGCTTTGATGAGCGCTATACTTTTGCCGGAGGAGAAGATCCTGATTTATGTTATCGATTGAGAAAGATGGATTATTATTTTAAATATAATCCCAGGGCAGTTATATTTAATCGCCACAAAAAAAGCCTAAAAGGATTAGCTAACACTTATTTTCATTATGGTAAGGGCGAATCCCTCCTAGTGTTAAAAAATAAATCAGAGTGGGATATAACTCGTACATTTAGCATTAAATGGTTTTTTAATTTTTTTAAAATTCCGGTTATAATAGTACTTATGGCTATAGTAAATTTTATTAGATTTACGCTGCGCCTGGTTAAAATACCTTTTAAGTCATTGATTTATTATTCTCAAGGTTTGGATGTTAAGGACAGTCTAAGCTTTAGCATCTTAGATTATGTAAAGGATTCAAGTTTTAAACTGGGATTTTCAATAGGATATATTCTAGGAATGTTTAAAGGTTTTAAGAATACCCCGCAATGATTACAACAGGAAAAATAGCAGAAAATGGCAGCATAAACATATTAGGAAGTATTTTAGACTGCCTAATTAATTTAATTATTTCCATGCTTTTAGCTAGGTATTTTGGCCAGGCTGGATTCGGTAAGCTGTCTTTTTTGGCTGCGTTTATTTTTTTTCTTGCTGCAGCAGATAATCAATGGATAAGGCCTATATTGGTCCGGGAAATGTCCAGAGATAAAAATAATTCCCCTGGTATAATTGGGAACGGGTTGATTATCCGGGTCATGATATCATTATGCGCGGTAATTTTGTTCTGGATTGCCATATTAATTGTTAACCCGCCATGGGATGTTAAGATCCTTGCATTATTCGCTTCGTTAGGTTTACTTTCGGCGCCGCTGATATCTTCCTATGAAACAATATTCCAGGTTAGTTTAAAAATGAAATATTTTGTAGGGTTGAATTTATTAAATAGGCTTCTGATTCTTGCAGTTATTTTTATGGTTGTAATCTTAAAAAAAGGATTAATCGCTTTTTATATACTGGCATTTATCCCGACTATTATACTATTATTCTTGTTGAAATACTTCTCTAAGGGGATTATAGATCCGGATTTTAAAATCAACACGGCTTTATGGCGGATGATATTCAAAGAATCCTGGCCTTTGGGGATAAGTGCTTTTTTTATATTCGTTTATAATCGTGTAGATCAAATAATTATTTTATATTTCAGAGGCCCCCAGGACCTGGGTCTATACGCCGCAGGGTTAAGGCTTAAAGAAGTATTAAATATTATTCCTTTGGCATTAATGATGCCTATGTTGCCGGTATTGTCGGGATATTTTAATAGTTCTCGAAAAGATTTTGTGAAAATCTATCAAGGCAGTTTTAAATACCTATTGATATTCATAGTTCCGCTGGCTGTAGTGGTAAGTTTATTCCCCAGGCAAATATTGTATTTATTTTATGGCAGTCAATTCAGTATTGCGGGATTATCGCTTACGATCCTAATTTGGTCGGAAGTTTTTGTATTCATGGGCGTAGTAAATAACTCTATTCTCATCGCCTCAAATAAGCAAATATTCGATCCTTTGTTTACCGGGATATCCGCTTTAGTAAATATAATCTTAAACTTGATTTTGATACCAAGGTATGGATTTATTGGAGCTGCTATTAGCGCTTTAGCCTGTTGCGCCGCAGGTCCTCTAACAGGATTGTTTATTAATGCCACAAGAGAGTATTCTTACTCTATGATAAAATTTAGCCTAAAGCCGCTTTCTGCTTCTCTTTTGGCGGCTTATTTAATATACTGTTTACATTTAGACCTCCAGCAGTCTATTTTATTATTTCCCTTGATATATTTACTAATAATGTATTTAATTAAAGGTATAAACAAAGATGATATTATCCTGGTAAAGTCTATCATTATCAAGTCACGCTAAGATGTGTAAAATAATTTTAGGCGATTCGCCAATGGATTTACTGAACAAGGCTTATGGGGAGTGTTTTCCTTATTTACTGCCTGTCAGGTTAGACATAAGTTTAACTACGGACTGTGATATCAATTGCGCTTATTGCTGGCATCAGAAAAAAAATGGCAGCTTGCTGACTTATGAATCACTGGCCGGTATTATCGATTTGTTAAGTTTAAAAAGACCTCCCAGGCTTAATTTGACCGGGGGAGAGCCTACTATTTTTCCGGATTTCGAGCGGATATTGGAGCATGCCCATAAATCCGGGATCAAAAATATCTTATTGTGCACTAATGGTTACCGTTTGCGGGAGATGGATTTTGCCGAAAGGATAATCGGGTTGGGATTAACTGCGCTGAATATTTCTGTTGATACGCTGGACAGCGCTAAGTTCGAAATGCTTCGCGGGTATAAATTTTCCGATTTCGAGAAGGTATTGAAGAACTGCCTTTCGCTTAAAGAAAAATTTCCAAATGTCAATATTTCTCTGGTTTCGGTGATGAGCAGGGAAGTTACCCCTGATGAATTATATGAAGTAAAAAAATTGTGTATCTCCAATAAACTTGGTTACTTTGTCCAGACGTTTGACAATACCAAGTATCGCGAAATAAATAAAAGATTTGCCTTGCGCAGGAAAGAACGCAGGGAGTACCTTGAAAGGCTTTCTTGGTTGGATGGTCGTGTGGGGGATGTTGTGAAACGAGCGCAAAATCCTCTTACGCAGAAAGGCAAATCTACCAGATGCTATAAAGGTATTACTACTGTGAAATTATCCAGTGATGGTTCAATAGGTTTTTGCTGGCAAAGCAAGCCGGTCGGCAATATATTAAAATCGTCATTTATTGAAATATGGAATTCTGAAGCCGCTAGGAGGGCGAGGGCGTATATCAGGGATAAGAGATGTAGATGCGATTTTGATTGTGATGTCTTTGAGAGCCTAGACTTATACGATATTATTTAGGGTTATTATTTAAAATTAGATGTTTTGAGCAGATTAATTATATAACTGAGGTTTACGATTGTTCGGAAAAAATAATTCAGGTTTGTTGATAAAGTCATCCGGATAGGGTTTATGGCTAAGGCTATTAAATTAAAAATAACTATTTTTATCTCTCTCTCTAACGTTACAGAAGCCATCCCTTCATCGTAACTTCTTTTAATAAGGTAAGCAATCTTTAGTCTTTGCAGCGGGACGCGATGATAGACAATCATTTCTTTATTTATGCCCATCAATAATCCTGTTTTGATAAGCCGGGCGAGTCTTATCCTGTCTTCCGCATATGGCAAAGGAAAATAAGAAAGATTAATTTTTTTTTCTTCTAATTTACTTAGGGTATTTTTATTAAAGGCTACGTTGCTGCCCAGGGGTAGGAATTTTTTATCCGGTTTTGGATTTAGACCGATCAGCCAGTTAAGGCTGTCTCTCCACCACCATGGCAATCGCGTATCCGCCGTAGCGTATGTAGGGCCTCCAACAAAATCGGAATAAATTAAGGATCTCTTAAGCTGGATCAACCATTTCTCAGATACAACGCAGTCATCGTCTGTAAAGGCAATTATATCTCCGCAGGCTTCTTTTATTCCTGAATTTTTCGCCTCCCAAAGGCTTTTCCGCGACGCGTATCTGATAAATCTAATTTTATCGCCGAAGGCATTCTCTAATAAGGTTTCCGTTCCGTCGGAAGAACCATTATCAATTACTATCACTTCAAATCTTTCGCTGGGCTTATGTTTTAATATGCTATCCAGGCATTCCTTGAGCATAACCTTACGATTATATGTTACTACTATTACGCTGATCATAAAAGCCTCTTTCGCTAAGCTTTTAATAATATAGCAACTAAATAACTGCTAAACAACAGAAATCTTGATCTACTGGCTTGAATAGTTCAGTAGTAAAGGTTTATAGATACGTCATTTTTAAATAGTATAAATTTGTTTTAGCCCAAGCGCTACCATTACAAAAAAGCCGCTGTTAGAGTATAACAGCGGCTTTTGTTTTTAAGCTATCAGTATTAGGCTTTGCTTACGTCGATCGCTTGTTCGCCTTTGGGGCCCTGGGTGATTTCGAAATTGACCTCTTGGCCTTCTTCTAGGCTTTTGTAACCGTCAGACTTAATTGCGCTATAATGAACGAATACATCCTTGCCTTCAGAACTGGTTATAAAGCCATAACCCTTCTGATTTGAGAACCATTTTACTTTGCCTTTTGCCATTTGTTGCTTTTCACCTCCTTCGACAATGGAACACTACACCTTTTCCCGCATAGCGGGATCCCGCCTGGTATTAAATTGATTGGCGGGAACAGGCGCGGTACTTAGAGCTATCCGCCTTCAATACTATTTAGTGACATCGGCCGTAGCGTTTCTTAAGCGAAGGCGGATAAAAAAAACCGTAAAGCTGACTTGATATCTTCTCTGCTTTACGGTTTTTATAAATACCCAAGTAATTACTCTCCTAAGCCTACAATTAAAATAAATGTAGCATAAAATTGTGTTTTGTCAAGCTATTTTCCTCAAAATATGCTTTTGGGGGCTTATTTTGGTTGCCAAAAACGGTATTTCTGGTACAATAAAAAAGTAAAATTCATTCAGAATTTAAAGCAGGGAGGTTCAAAGAAATGATAGAGCGCTATAGCTTGCCTGAGATGTCTTCCATTTGGCAGGAGGAGTTTAAGTTCAAGATAATGTTAGAGATAGAATTACTGACCTTGGAAGCCTTAGGCTTACAGGGGAAAGTCCCTCAGGCTGCGGTAAAGAGAATCCGAAAAAAAGCCAGATTTAATATCTCAAGGATCCGGGAGATCGAGAAAAAGACCCAGCATGATATAGTAGCATTTGTAACCAATGTAGCCCAGTATATAGGAAAAGATGCCGAATACCTGCATAAGGGTTTGACTTCCTCCGATCTTTTGGACACGGTTTTAGGATACCAGCTAAAAGAAGCCGCCGGGATATTGATCGAAGATGTTAAAAAGCTGTTAAAGGTTCTTAAGCGGCAGGCTAAGAAATACAAAAATACGGTCTGTATGGGCCGGACCCATGGTGTACATGCCGAGCCTACTACTTTTGGCATGAAATTGGCCCTTTGGTATGACGAAACCAGGCGAAATCTGGTAAGATTGGAAGAGGCGAGGCGCGCTATAGCCGTAGGTAAGATATCCGGGGCCGTAGGCACATTTGCCAATATCGATCCTGAAGTCGAGGAATATGTTTGTAAGAAACTTGCTCTTAAACCAGCCAGGATTTCTACTCAGATCGTCCAGAGGGATATCCATGCCCAATACTTGGCTACTTTAGCTATTGTCGGGGCATCGTTAGAAAAGTTTGCCACTGAGATCCGGCATTTACAGCGGACTGAGATCCTTGAGGCGGAAGAACCGTTCGCTAAGGGGCAAAAAGGCTCGTCGGCTATGCCCCATAAGAGAAACCCGGTGATCTGTGAAAGGGTCTGTGGTTTATCCCGGATTCTTAGGGCTAATGCCTTAGCCTCTATGGAAAATGTCTGCTTGTGGCACGAAAGAGATATTAGCCATTCTTCCGCTGAGCGGGTAATTATGCCGGATTCTACCCTGGCCTTGGATTATATGTTGAATAAATTTATATATGTAATTAGCGGGATTTTAGTTTATCCGGAGAATATGATGACCAATCTTGTTAAGAGCAAAGGTTTGATTTTCTCTCAAAGGGTACTTTTAGAGCTGATGCAAAAAGGCTTACCCAGGATTAAGGCTTATGATTTAGTCCAGAGATGCGCTATGGTTAGCTGGAAGGGCAGCCTAGGTTTTAAAGAGACCCTGCTGCAAGATAAAGAATTAATAAAATATTTAAGCCCTCGGGAGTTAGATAAAATATTTAACCTGGATTATTATTTACGCAACGTCGGCAAGATTTTCCGAAGAGTCGGTTTATAATCCTCTGCTTAAAACCCCTTTAAAATCTGCGAGCGCATGATCTATAACGTAGAGTTAAAGAATAGAGCCGGTATTTTTGACGCTATTGGTAGTGGCGTCAAAAAAGACATTCTGGATCTGGGGATAAATTCCATTAAAGAAGCCTCCTTTATCCAGGTTTATCTTATCGAAGCCGGCTGTCATCCTGAAGATATCAGAAAGATCTCTGAGGAACTCCTGGTTGATAAGATCACTCAGGAATTTTCTTTAAATTCTCCAGTCGCGTTAAAATCCAATGATCCTAATCAACATATTGTTGAGGTGGCTTATAATCCCGGAGTAATGGATCCGGTTGAGGAATCTACTTTAAAAGGGATCAGGGATTTAGGGATAAAAGGCGTTACTAAAGTCAAGACCGCGAAAAAATACATCTTCAAGGGTAAACTAACTTCTGGACAAATAAAGACCATTTCAGAAAAACTCCTATATAATAAACTGATCCAGCATATTGTAAAGCCCGGCGAGCTTCATCTTTGCGTCCGGGGGGATATTGGTTATGTTTTTAAGCTGATCAGCGTAAAATTGATCAATGCCTCGGATAAGGAATTAGAGCGGATCAGTAAAGACGGGCAGTTGTTTTTAAATATCCAGGAGATGCGTTGTATAAGGGAATATTTTAAACAACTCAAGCGTAACCCTACTGATTGTGAACTGGAGACTATCGCTCAGACCTGGTCAGAGCATTGCTGGCATAAGACCTTCCGGGGCATAATCGAATATACTGAAGAGATTACGGATCAGAAACCAAGAGTAATAGTTATCAATAATCTTTTAAAATCGACCATTATGAGGGCGACCAAAGAATTGAACAAGCCTTGGTGTGTTTCGGTATTTAAAGATAATGCCGGGGTCATAGAATTTGATGACCGGAATAATATCTGTTTTAAAGTTGAGACCCATAATCACCCTTCAGCCTTAGAGCCTTTCGGCGGAGCCAATACCGGTGTTGGAGGAGTGATCAGGGATTGCTTAGGCACAGGACTGGGGGCTAAGCCGATTTTGAATACCGATGTTTTTTGTTTTGCTTCGCCTGACTATCCTTTTAAAAAAGTGCCGGCCGGATGCCTTCATCCTAAAAGAGTAATGAAAGGAGTGGTTTCCGGGGTACGCGATTATGGCAATAAAATGGGCATACCTACGGTAAATGGGGCTATACTTTTCCATGAAAGGTTCGTGGGTAACCCGTTAGTTTATTGCGGAACTGTCGGGATAATCCCCAAGGATAAATCTTTTAAGCAGGCTAATAAGGGTGATTTTATTGTTTTATTAGGAGGGAAAACCGGCAGGGACGGTATCCATGGGGCGACGTTCTCTTCCGGGGAATTGACCCATGAATCCGAGGTGGTATCCTCTGGTGCGGTACAGATAGGCAATCCTATCCAGGAGAAGAAAGTTCTGGATGTTATATTACAGGCCCGGGATCAGAACCTCTATAGCGCGATAACAGATTGCGGGGCAGGAGGGTTATCTTCGGCAGTAGGAGAGATGGCTCAGGAACTGGGAGTCAGGGTTTATCTGGAGAGGGTTCCCATAAAATACAATGGCTTATCTTATACTGAGACCTGGATTTCTGAATCCCAGGAGCGGATGGTCGTGTCCGTGCCTAAGGATAATATCGCCAAGTTTTTAGATATATTCAATAGGGAAAACGTGGAGGCTACGATTATTGGAGAACTTACTGATACTAAAAGACTTAAGCTTTATTATCAGGATAATTTAGTTTGCGATCTGGATATGAGTTTTTTACACGAAGGCATACCGCAGGTTGAAAAGAAAGCCATATATATACAATCTAAACAGAAAGAGCCCGATTTCCCCTGCCCAAAAGACCTGACCGCATTTTTGTTAAAATTATTATCGGATTATGATATCTGTTCCAAGGAATGGGTAATCCGTCAATATGACCATGAAGTTCAGGGGGGTTCGGTGATCAAGCCTTTGTCCGGTATCGCTAACGACGGTCCGTCAGACGCCGCGGTAGTCAGGCCGATCCAGGGCTCTAAGAGGGGCGTGGTTGTATCCAATGGAATAAATTTCAGGTATGGTTTTATCGATCCTTATTGGATGGCTGCCTCTTGTATTGATGAGGCCCTGCGCCAGATTATTTCCGTCGGTGGATCTTTAAAAGAAGTGGCGCTTTTGGATAATTTCTGTTGGGGCAATCCGGATAAACCGGATAGGTTGGGTTGTATGGTCAGGGCTGCCAAGGGGTGTTATGATTTTGCTAAGGCTTTCCAGACGCCTTTCATATCCGGGAAAGACAGCTTGAATAATGAATATACTATCGGTAAAGAATCCATCGCCATACCCGGGACATTGTTGATCTCCGCTATTGGGATAATAGAGAATATTGAAAAAACTGTTTCTATGTACGCTAAAAAGCCGGGGGATTTGGTTTATATAGTCGGGAATACTTATCAGGAATTAGGTGGTTCGCATTATTATAATTTATTCGATCATCTGGGTAATGAGTGCCCTAAGGTTTTTGCCGATAAAGCAAAATTAATTTTTGATAGCCTGAGCTGTTCAGTTGATTCAGGATTAATTTCAGCTATGCATGATTGTTCTGAGGGCGGACTGGGAGTGGCGTGCAGCGAAATGGCTTTTTCCGGCGACTTAGGAATGGATATATTTTTATCCGAAGTTCCCTATGAAAATCCATCATCCACCATCCATAATCCACCATCTAAGCGTAATGATTTTATTTTATTCTCTCAGTCTAATTCCCGTTTTATCGTGGAGATAAGAAAGAAAGATCAGAAAGCCTTTGAGAAAATGATCTCTAAGGTCCCTTTTGGATTGATTGGTTGTATTTCCAGGGATAAGGATTTAAAGGTCCGCGGTTTGGATGGCAAGATTTGCCTCAAGGCTAAGATCAACGAACTAAAAAATGCCTGGCAAAAACCAATGAGGTGGTAAAGATGGCGAAGCACAGGACTATGGACAATGGTTTCGTAAATGAGGATACCTGGCGGATGTTCAGGATAATGTCAGAGTTTGTCGATGGCTTTGAGGTCCTTTCAAAGATTGGAAAGGCGGTTTCTATATTCGGCTCTGCCCGGACCCCACCCGGGGATAAATATTATAAACTGGCCGAAGAGATCGCTTATCTTTTGGCCAAGGAAGGGTACGCTATTATTACCGGAAGCGGCCCGGGAATAATGGAGGCTGGTAATAAAGGCGCCAGAAGGGCAAAAGGCCATTCTATAGGCCTGAATATCCAGATACCCATGGAGCAAAGATCAAATACATATGTGGATACGCTATTGGATTTTCGTTATTTCTTTGTCCGCAAGGTTATGTTTGTTAAATACGCTAAGGCTTTCGTAATTATGCCGGGCGGGTACGGAACGCTGGATGAATTTACCGAGGCAATTAATCTTATCCAAACTATGAGGATTCCCGGGTTTCCGGTGGTTATAGTCGGCCGGGAATACTGGAAAGGGATGTTAGAGTGGCTAAAAACTTCGGTTTTAGCAAACGCTAACATCAGCAAGAATGACTTGGGTATATTTAAAGTAACCGATAAACCTAAAGAAGTGGTTAGGATAATTAAAAATTTCTATAATCGTTGAATTAAAATGGATAAACCCAGAGTTTGTGTTCTAAGAACTGCCGGCACTAACTGCGACCAGGAGACTGCTTTTGCTTTTGAAAAAGCAGGGGCCCTGGCGGAGTTAGTGCATATTAACAGGCTTATTTTACGTCAGAGTAACCTGGATAATTACCACATCCTGGCTTTATCCGGGGGGTTTACCTACGGCGATGATATTGCCGCCGGAAAGATCCTGGCTAATGAATTAAGACACAGGCTGGTAGAATTGGTCCGCAGGTTTATTCAAAGAGGCAAGTTGATTATTGGCATCTGCAACGGTTTCCAGGTTCTGGTAAAGAGCGGGTTATTACCGGGTAATTTAGATCTGGATCAGGAGGCCAGCCTTACTATAAACGATTCAGCCAAATTTGAGGACCGCTGGGTTTATTTAAAGTCACCGGGCCACAAAGCCACAAAGTCACAAACCAAATGTGTTTGGACTAAGGGGTTGCCGCAAGTTATATATCTACCTGTGGCTCATGGCGAGGGTAAATTTATTACTATGGATAATTCAGTTTTGGAAAGATTAAAAAAGAATGATCAGGTTGTATTTAAATATTCTGATCAGAAAGGCGCCTTAAGCGATTATCCGGATAACCCTAATGGTTCGCAGGAGAATATCGCCGGTATCTGCGATGATACAGGCAGGATATTAGGCCTTATGCCCCATCCCGAGAGGCACATCGACGTGTCTCAACATCCACGAAGGCATAACGAGAATAAACAAAATACAGAAGGTGACGGCTTATTAATATTCAGAAACGGCGTAGAATATGCCAAGAAGAATTTGTAAATTATCCCGCCCCAAAAACAGAGCCAAAATTCTCTACGGCAATTTTGGCTTATTCGGCGGGATTTCGCTAAATCAAAATAGTAGGTGTTCGTGGAGGTTTAAATGAGCGGTATTTTCGGAGTAGTTTCTAAGGATAATTGTCAAAATGACCTGTTTTACGGGACTGACTATCATTCTCATCTGGGTACCCAGTTTGCCGGATTGGCGGTCTGGGGAAAGCAATTGGTTCGTAAAATCCATGATATAGAAGGAAGCCAATTCAAAGCGAAATTCTTCGAGGACCACCTGAAGATGTTTGGGAATAAGGGTATCGGCGTGATCAGCGCTAAAGATGAACAGCCGATTTATGTAAATTCCAAATTCGGGCCTTTTGCCATTGTGGTCAATGGTTTCGCGGATAATAGCGATAAATTGGCTAATCAGCTTTATCAGGAAGGGCATTCTTTCAGTGAGGTCAGCGATGGGAAAGTAAACCTGGCTGAATTAGTATCCAAGCTGATCATCAAAGGCAAGACTATAATTGAAGGTATTGAATATATGTTTTCTCAGATCGAGGGCTCATGCTCGCTCCTCTTGTTGACCAAAGAAGGTATCTACGCTGCCCGGGATAGGTTCGGCTATTCGCCTCTGGTTATAGGGCAAAGAGGCGATGATTGGGCGGTAACTACTGAGAGTTCAGCTTTTTTTAACTTAGGGTTTAAGATCAGAAAAGATATACAGCCCGGGGAAATTATCTTAATGGCTGAGTCCGGGATTAAGACTAAAGTTAAAGGTGGCAAGACTAATCAGATCTGTTCATTCTTGTGGATATATACCGGATTTCCGGCTTCTTCATATGAGGGATTAAACGTGGAGATGGCCAGGGAAAGATCCGGGATGTTTTTAGCTAAAGGCGATATTATTAAGGCGGATATGGCTTCGGGGATCCCGGATTCCGGAACAGCCCATGCCATAGGCTATTCAATGGGTTCTGGTGCTCCTTTTCGCAGGCCATTAGTAAAATATACCCCGGGTTTTGACCGAAGCTATACTCCGCCGTCGCAAGAAACCCGGGATTTGATCGCTAAGATGAAATTAATACCAATACCGGATATAATCAAGGGTAAGCGTATCGTATTTTGTGATGATTCTATTGTCCGGGGCACCCAACTGAAGAATTATACTATCCAGAAACTATTGGAATGCGGGGCTAAAGAGATCCATCTAAGGATCGCCTGCCCTCCTTTGATGTTTCCCTGTAAATTCAATTATTCTACCCGTACTTTATCCGAATTAGCCGCCCGCAAGGCGATCAAGGCGATTGAAGGTAAAGATATGAGCGATATTAAGGAATACTTAGATGAAAAATCCCCTAAGTACAAGAAAATGGTAAAGTGGATCTGTGATGATCTTAATGTCACTACTTTAAAATACCAGAAATTAGAGGACATGATTAAGGCTATCGGTTTACCCAAAGAAAAACTATGTTTATATTGTTGGAGTGGCAGGCAGACTGATAAAAAATAACCTTATTGAGGA
Organism: Candidatus Omnitrophota bacterium; assembly: GCA_018825985.1. GTDB lineage: Bacteria > Omnitrophota > Gorgyraeia > Gygaellales > Profunditerraquicolaceae > JAHKAP01. Next base: position 68,137 of record JAHKAP010000077.1, on the reverse strand, counting down.
AAATATGGAAAATAATATTTTTAATGATAAACCAAAAGAATACTGCGGGCTTTTCGGGATCTGTAACCACCGGGATGCCAGCTGGCTGACTTACTTAGGGCTTTACGCTGTCCAACATCGCGGCCAGGAAGCCTGCGGTATTGTAGTTAATAATAAGGGTGTTTTAACAGCGCACAAGGGAATGGGTTTAGTCTGCGACGTATTTGATGAACAGCTCTTGAGCAGGCTTAAAGGAAATATGGCAGTGGGCCATGTGCGTTATTCTACTACCGGTTCAAGCGTTTTAAAGAACGCCCAGCCGCTTTTAATTGATTATGCCAAAGGGAGCATCTGCATCGCTCATAACGGAAACCTGGTTAATTCTCTGCAGTTGCGCCGTGATTTAGAAAAATCAGGTTCAATTTTTCAGACCACTACTGATTCCGAGATCATTATTCATTTAATGGCCAGGTCAAAATCAAAGAACCTGGAAGAGAGCCTTATTTATGCCTTAAAAAGGATCAAGGGAGCTTATTCTTTGGTTATGATGGATAAGGAGAGTTTGATCGGTATACGCGACCCGTTTGGTTTCCGGCCGTTAAGTTTAGGCAAACTGGGTAATTCCTGGTGCCTGGCTTCGGAGACCTGCGCTTTTGACTTGATCGGAGCGAGATTCATCCGGGAGATAGAGCCGGGAGAAATAGTGATCATAAAAGGTTCAAATTTTAAATCGATCCGGCCGAAAGAATTAAAAAGTAAAACCAAAGCCTTTTGCACTTTTGAGCATATTTATTTTTCCCGTCCGGATTCGGTTATTTTCGACGAGACTGTGCATTTAGTCAGGCGTAAATTAGGACAACATTTGGCTAAAGAGCATCCGGTGGTCGCGGACATAGTAGTCCCGGTTTTAGATTCAGGTTTTTCCGCAGCCTTAGGTTATTCTCAGGAGTCAAGAATACCTTTAGAAATAGGGATCATCCGCAATCACTATGTGGGCAGGACTTTCATCCAACCGCTCCAGAATTCCCGGGACCTGGGTACCAGAATCAAATTCAATCTTTTAAAAGAAGTTTTAAAGGGGAAGAAAGTGGTTATTGTTGATGATTCCATTGTCAGGGGTACGACTTCCAAGATCCGGGTGCGCGATTTTCGTAAGGCCGGAGTTAAGGAAGTGCATTTAAGGATTTCCTGTCCGCCTCATCGTTTTCCTTGTTTTTACGGGATCGACTTCCATAAAGCTTCGGAGTTGATCGCTAATAAATACAAGACCATCGAAAGTATCAGGAAGTATTTAGAATTGGATAGCTTGGGTTATTTAAGCCTGGAAGAGATGTTGGATTGTTTAAAACATAGTAATAATAGTTATTGCTCAGCCTGCTGGACAGGTAAGTACGCCATTCATGCGGGGAAAAAACACAGCAAATTTTCTTTAGAAAGAAGCTGTTGTGGACAAGGCGAGATAAGCTGCAGCATATAGTATGTAGTAGGTAGCATGTAGGGCGAAGAATAGTGGAATAAGGGGGAAACATAAAGATGATTACGTATAAAAAGGCCGGCGTAGATATTAAAAGCGCGGGAGTTTTTAAGAATAAGATCAAAGGCCTGGTCAGAAGCTCATTTACTCCTGACGTGCTTAAGGATATCGGAGGCTTTGGAAGTTTTTTTAAGCTGGCTAAGAATAAATATAAGGATCCGGTATTGGTATCTTCAACCGACGGGGTAGGGACCAAATTAAGAATTGCCGCCATGGCTAATAAGCATGATACCGTGGGTATTGATGCTGTGGCTATGAATGTAAATGATATATTATGTACCGGAGCCATACCTTTATTTTTCCTGGATTATATTGCTTTTAGCAAAGTAAAAGAAAATGTGCTGATAGATATAGTTAAAGGCATCAATAAGGGGTGTATTGAATCCGGCTGCGCACTTGTAGGCGGAGAAACCGCCCAGATGCCGGATATTTATCAGGATGGAGATTATGATATCGCTGGTTTTTGCGTCGGGGTCATAGAGCGTAAAAATATCATCGATGGCTCTAAGATCAGGCCTGGTGATATGGTGATCGGTTTGGAATCCAGCGGGATCCATTCTAATGGTTATTCGTTGGTTAGAAAAGTATTCTCAATAAAGGAGTTGAAACAGAAAGCCAGGGAATTACTTGTTCCTACCCGCATTTACGTCAAGCCAATTTTATCTTTACTCCAGGCTCCAGGCTCCAGGCTCCAGGCTCAGATTAAAGGGATTTCTCATGTAACCGGAGGCGCTTTCTACGATAAAATATCCAGGATATTACCGTATAATATTGATGTCAGGATAGATAAAAGATCCTGGCGTGTCCCTGAATTATTCAGGCTGATCCAGAAAAAAGGCGGTATCGCCGATAAAGAGATGTATCATACATTAAATATGGGTATTGGTATGGTTTTAATTGTCAGCCCTAAAGCTGCCGTAAGCGTAATTACTCAGCTCAAGAAATCAGGTATTAAGTCTTGGGTAATTGGCCAGGCAGTTAAGGGGAAGAAAAAAGTTGAGATAATATAATCTTATCCCGCTACGTAAAAAACGTCAAAATTTCTCGTGAAATTTTGACTTACTCCGCGGGATTTCGCTAGATGCGCCATAAAAAAGGCGCATAATTGTGCTCAAGGAGGTGGAGAATGAATAATTTGTATCTGTTAATATTTGCCCTGATATTTATATTCCTATTAGGAATAAGGATAGTCAGGCCTACTCACCGCGGGTTGATTGAGCGATTGGGTAAATATAACCGTTTTGCTAATATGGGTTTTAATTGGATCATTCCGGTGGTTGAGAATATTTACCAGGTTAACATTACCGAGCAGATGGTTGATGCCGAGCCCCAGGAAATAATTACTAATGATAATTTAAACGCTAAAGTCGATGCCCAGGTTTATTTTAAAGTCAAACCTGACGAGGATAGCGTGAAGTGTTCTTTATATAATGTCAATAATTACCAGTGGCAGATAGTAAATCTTGCCCGGACTACCTTAAGGAATATAATTGGTACCCTCTCTCTTAAATCCGCCAACAGCGAAAGAGGCAGGATCAATTCCGAGTTACTTAAGACTTTAATGTCAGAAACCGGGAAGTGGGGGCTTGAGATAGTCAGAACCGAGTTAAAGGAAATCGATCCTCCTAAGGATGTCCAGGAGACTATGAATAAAGTAGTTAAGGCTGAAAATGAAAAAATTTCTGCCATTGATTTTGCCACTGCTACAGAAACCGCTGCTGATGGGCAAAAGAGAGCGGAGATCAAAAAAGCCGAAGGTATAAAACAGGCCAGGATTTTAGCTGCCGAAGGCGAAGCTGAGGCGATTAAATTAGTTAACGAGGCGGCAGAGCATTATTTTGTGGGCAATGCCCAGGTTTTAAGAAAGCTGGAAGCAGTAGAAAAATCACTAGAGAATAACGCCAAGATCGTGGTTCCCGCGAACACGGAGTTAGTCAATGTGATCGGTGAAATGGCGGGATTTTTGCCTATAAAGAATAAAGAAGAGAAGAAAGATAAGTAAACCAATTCCACCCCGTAGGTGGATAAAGGTTAGGATAAGGTAATGGTATTGATTATCAGGCAGAAAGCCGATGAAGATACGCTGAAAAAGGTAGCTGAGGATTTTGACGGCTATATTAAGGTTGTGGTTGATATTCAGCGTAAGATTCTAGCTGCCGGAGGCAAACTTCATTCAGATGAAGAAGAATTATTATTGGATGACGGCAGTAAGCAAGCTGATTTATGGGGTGGCGGCATAGACCTTGAGACTAATGAGGTTGATTTTGATTCGGTGATTAATTTAAGGCCGGGCCAATGCAATTCTAGCAGGGAAGTTTTAGACCAGGATATCCGTAAGCAGATAGAAAAAATAATCAGGAGTTTATTAGGATAACTATGGATGCGCGAGAGTTGGCTTTGAATATTGCAGTTAATTTAGGCAGGCTTGGCAGGTGGGCTTATGAAGGCAGGCTTAACCGCTTGAACCAATTTCTGGAAGAGACAGAAGAATATGTTAACTGGCTTGAAAAAGCCCCCAAATCCTTCTCTTTTCAGAAAACTTTCGATATTTTTAAAAAAAATTTTAATGAACTTAAGACTGGAAACAAGACTGATCCGGCATGGGCGGAAATGATGTTTACCTGGGCTAATATTTTGGCACACCGCGCGCGTCTAGCCTAATAACTGTTCTCTGAAAATTTAATGAACTTGGCAGTTTTACCCGTTATGATTAGCGGGTCCTGCCCAAAGGAGGCAGTTCCTGGGTCCCTTTAGCTCGGCGTGGATCCTCCCAGTCACCGCCATCCTTTGGTCACCCGCTAGAGACAATAACTGCGAAAATCAGTCAGGGCTTATTAATATATTTGAAAAGTGGTTTAAATAAGGTTTTTTATTTTAAATCTATGGGGCGATATTCATGACGGCGTTTTATAAAAATAACTAAATATGAAAAATACTTTTTCCAGAGACGGTAAATATAAGAATTATTGGAAGTATTTATGGCTGATTATTTATTGTTTATTCTTTTTTGCGCCAAAGTGTGCATATGCGGGCGGCATATCTGCATTATCAGTTTTATATACTAGCCATATGCTAATTGGTAACGCAATTATAGGTATATTTGAAGGTTTAATTATCGCCAGATTATTTGGGGTTCGCCTAAGAAGAAGTATTTCTATTATGATACTTGCAAATTACATATCAATGATCGCTGGCGCAATAGGAATACAGCCATTGAAAAATACAATAAATAATCACGCTTCGATCAATAACTTTTTCCCGATTATTATTATAATGCTGATTTTATCTTATTTAACAACAATGTCGATTCAGTGGTTTTTTTGCTTTTGGATTCTTAAGGGTAAAGAAGGCCGAGGTTGTATTTCTTTGAAAGCAAGCATTATCGTCAACATAATATCATACGCTATTTTTATTCCATTCTATTTTTCTGCTAGTGATATCAGCGCTATCAGTAATATGAAAATAGAAAAATCACCATATTTTTTAAAGACCAATAATGCCTGGATTTACTTCATTTCTTTAAAAGATGGCGCATTGTATAAAATCAAGGCAAATGGTTCTGATAAACAGAGAATTAAAGATACCGGCTCTACTAATCAGGATGTAGAACTTTTTACATGCAATAAAGATGAGAAAACAATTTTAAATGCCCAGTGGCGTAAAATCAATGATGATGGTGTTGAAATTGAATCAAAGATTTTATTGAAAGATCTTCCCGGACTAACAGCTGTTAGCGGGGCTTGTGATGCAAGCAGGAAATGGTGGTATAGGAATGAACCGGCTATTTATTTTGGGTCAAAGAGTATGCGTGACTGGGACGTATTTGCTGGTGATTGGGTTATGCGGGGGTTTAGAGCGGAAAATAAAAAGACCGGTAAAAGATTTTGGTTTAATTTAGATGCTCCTTTTTTGAGATGGTCGATAACTACAGCAACAGTTTTGCCGGAGGATCAGGTTGTTTGTCAAATGGGCAACCAGATTATTTTAATCGATTTAGAGACTCGGCGATTGGGTTTAATAGCTTTTGGTAAAAGTCCTATTGTTGTGCTTGAGTAGGTGGTGTAGACGTTTTAGACTGCCCTATGTTAGTATTGGAGGCAAGAAAGTAATATGCGAATATTGGTAATTGGTTCGGGGGGCAGGGAGCATGCGTTGCTAAGGTAATATGTATAAATTAAATACTGCTTTTTTTGTGATAGCGATAATTGTGGCGGGGATCCGCGTCGCTTTTGCTCAACCGTTAACTTCAAAAAACGAAGATTCGCCTTTTGGTATCCACGGCCCAGTAGTTCCAGATATAGACAGGATCGAAGATGTAGCCGCAACGGGAGCTGAATGGGTGCGTTATGCCGGACGCAACGGGATTGTTTGGGACTTTATTGAACCCCAAAAAGGCACATTTCGCTGGGCTTTCCACGATCAGCTCTATTTGAAAACATTTAAAAGCAATATAAAAATGTTTGTCACCATCCTGCCGGCAAGCTCCTGGGATCAGGGTAGAAACCCGCGACGAAACGAACAGATGCCCAATGATATGCAGGCCTATGGAGATTTTTTAAGGAGAGCGGTTGAAAGGTATGATGGAGATGGCATTGATGATGCCCCAGGCTCGCCTGTAGTTAGTATCTGGCAGCTAACCAATGAGCCGGATTTATTTTGGAAAGGTACTCCAGCAGATTATGCACGTCTCTTAAAAGAGTCCTATAAGATAATTAAGGAAGCCAGCCCCAGGTCATTGGTGGCGATTGCTGGCGTAGGAAGCCCTGAAGGATTTGCCGGAACAAGAAAATTTTATATACACGTATTGGAAGAATTAAGCAGAATCCGCGATAATCCGCAAGACAGGTATTTTGATATTTTTGACTTTCACTGGTTCCCTTTTGAAGGACAATATAATTGGTTGTTCGACCGTTTTTCTCAGGCCGGTAAAGTTTTCTATCTTGACGAGTATATTCAGAATATCAAGCAATCTTTGTCAGAACACGGGTTTGGCAATACGCCGATTTTTATAACTGAAACCGCCCAATATAGCGGTCAGCCGAATCTCCCTGCGTTGACAGCCGGAAAATCTTCGCTATCCCACAGCGAAGAAAAACAGGCGCTCGATTTAATCAGGCTGTATGTCTATTCCCTGTCCAAAGGAATCAAGAAATTATTCTGGGTAACTTTGACAGAATGGCATAACTTTGGAGGTAGGCCCAATGGAGTATTCGATAATGTAGGTTTAATCCATAATCCCCAAAACCACGGCCTTTCCCATAAGAAGCTTGCCTATTATACTTATAGGAAGATGGCCGATATTTTGGGAGGCAGCGAAATGAGCGATATCCAGACAGTCCAAGAAAAAGACGGTATCTATATCTTTAGATTCACCAAGCAAGGCAAACCTATCTGGGTAGCCTGGAATGATAATGTACAGGAAAGAGAAATCGCAATTTCAGATATACCGGCAAAACAGGTACTAATCACTGAGGCAGTGCCTAGATATAAATCGGGAAAAGAAGTAGCAGATTATAATACCGCATTTAAGGCATATTCCAAAGCGGTCATTAGCGCTAATATAAGCGTCGATCTGGGTAATATTCCCGTGTTTATCGAAACTTTATATTAGAAGAAAAATATGCGAATATTGGTAATTGGTTCGGGGGGCAGGGAGCATGCGATTGTGTGGAAGATAGCGCAATCTAAACTGGCTAAGAAAATATTTTGCGCTCCGGGTAACGGCGGTATCGCCGATATAGCTGAATGCATCCCGATTAAAACCGATGATATTTCTGGGTTGTTGGAATTTGCCCGAGAAGAAAAGATTGATCTTACCGTGGTTGGACCGGAAGCTGTTTTAGCTAACGGTATCGTGGATGAATTTCAGAAAGCCGGGCTTAAGATATTCGGCCCGAATAAACGAGCCGCTAATCTGGAAAGAAGCAAAGTTTTTAGCAAGGAGCTGATGGCAAAATACAAAGTTCCCACTGCTGATTTTAAAGTTTTCGATGATCCGGAAGATGCCAAAAGATATATTGAAAAAAAAGGTTCACCTTGCGTTGTTAAGGCTGATGGCCTGGCCCAGGGTAAAGGCGTAGTTGTAGCTAAAACAGTTGATGAAGCCAAAGACGCCCTGCGAATGATTATGGAGGATAAGGTATTTGGTTCTGCCGGAGATAAAGTTATCATTGAAGAATGTTTAGAAGGTGAGGAAGCCTCAATCTTGGTTATCACGGATTCAAAAGAAGTTGTTGCTTTAGCTTCTGCCCAGGATCATAAAAGAGTATTTAATAATGATTTAGGCCCGAATACCGGAGGTATGGGCGCTTATTCTCCGGCCGCAATAGTTACACCTGGTTTGTTTAAAGAGATATTGGAGAAAATAATTTACCGGACCATTGATGGATTGGCTAAAGAAGGCATAGAATATAAGGGCGTGCTTTATGCCGGGATTATGCTTACTAAGGATGGGCCAAAGACCCTTGAATTTAATGTGCGTTTCGGCGATCCCGAAACCCAAGCAATATTGCCCAGGATGAAATCAGATCTGCTGGAAGTAATGTTGGCTGTTGTCGAAGGTAAATTAAGCAAGATCAGCCAGTTTAAATGGGATGAGCGCTCTTGTGTTTGCGTAGTCTGCGCTTCTGAAGGTTATCCAGGTGCCTATCAAAAAGATAAAAAAATATTCGGCCTGGATCAAGCCGCTCAAATAAAAGATATTGTAGTTTTCCACTCCGGGACGATCAGGCCCGCTGTCCACGGTCAACAGTCTACAGCTAAATATATGACTAATGGAGGAAGAGTGCTGGGAGTTACCGGCTTAGGCAATACCGTAAAAGAGGCAATTGATAATACTTACCAGGCAGTAGGAAAGATTAGTTTTGAAGGGATGCATTATCGCCGGGATATCGGCCAAAAGGCAGTAAGTAGTAGTTAGCAGGCAGCATTTGGGGAGGGAAGATGAATAAAATAAGTATAATAATGGGAAGTCAGTCGGATTTAGAAACGGTAAATGAGGCAATCAGTGTTTTAAAGGAATTTAAGGCGGATTTCGAAGTTAAGGTTTTATCAGCTCACCGCACACCTAAAGAATTGGCCAAATATGTGGAGGCAGCGCCCGCCAGAGGCGTAAAAGTTTTTATTGCTGCGGCAGGCGGAGCAGCTGCATTAGCCGGAGTTATAGCCGCGCATACTATTTTGCCGGTTATCGGTATCCCAATAGAAACCTCCAGCCTTAAAGGAATAGATTCTCTTTTGTCTACGGTCCAGATGCCCGGAGGTGTTCCGGTAGCTTCAATGGCCATTGGAAAAGCCGGAGCAAAAAACTCTGGTTTATTTGCTTTGGCTATTCTTGGAACTTTTGATAAAAAGATACAAGCAAAGCTTTCGCAATATAAGAAAGATATGCGTTCAAAAATCAGGAATATAAAACTTGAAATATAAATGTTACAGACAAAAATAATTAAACTTGACCCCAATGATCCGCAGGAAGAATATCTTCATAAGGCAGCGGATATATTAAGAGAAGGCGGTTTAGTGATTATTCCTACTGAGACAGTTTATGGGATTGCCGCTAACCGCCAGAATCGAAGGGCCGTAGATAAATTAGCCGAGATTAAAAAAAGGCCGAAAGAAAAAGTTTTTTCTTTGCATATCGCCCAAAAAGAAAGAGTTGAGGATTTTGCTTCCGGAATACCCGTATCAGCCTATAAACTAATAGATAAATTCTGGCCCGGTCCGCTGACCCTGGTTTTAAAATCTATAGACGGGCAGGGAAGCGTGGGTATTCGTATGCCGGATGATAAAATCGCCTTAAGAGTGATTGATTTATCCGGAGTTGATGTGGTTTGTCCTTCGGCAAATATTTCCGGTAATCCGCCACCCATAAATTTTCAGGAAGCGATCAGGGATTTTAAAGGCCTGGTAGATTTTGCAATCGATGCCGGCAGTACCCGTGTCAGAATAGAATCATCGGTAGTTGATTTTACCACGGATCCGTTTAAGGTGTTAAGAGAAGGAGCGATTAAAAGATCAGATATTGAGTCGGCGGCCAAAAAAAAGACAGTTTTATTTATTTGCACCGGTAATTCCTGCCGTTCAGTTATGGCCCAAGCCATTTTTGAAAAGAAATTAAAAGATAAAGGAATAAAAGATGTTGAGGTTCTGTCCGCCGGAACCATGTTGTTCGGCGGGTTAGGAGCGACCCTGGAGGTCAAGGAACTTCTGGCCGAGGAAGGCATGGACGTATCTAAGCATATTTCTCAGAAAGTAACCAGGGATATGCTGAATAAATCTGATATAATACTGGTAATGGAACATTTTCATGAAGAGAGGATCCTCCAGCTTGACCCCCAGGTAAAAAACAGGTTGTTCCTTTTGAAAGAATTTGCTAAAGCAGGCGCTGATGATAATAATATGGATATCAGCGATCCCATAGGTAAGCCTAAAGAATTTTACGTTCGGACCATGGATACTATAAAACAGGCCATAGAAAGGATAAGCGAGATCATATGAAGAATATTGCCATAGCCTCTGACCACGGCGGTTTTAATTTAAAAGATAAATTAAAAACCTACCTGGTTAAAAAAGGTTTTAAGGTTAAGGATTGCGGGGCTTTTTCCGAGAAGCGCTGCGATTATCCCCAGTTCGCTTATGCCTTAGCCAGAAGTGTCTCCCTGGGAAAATATAAAAGAGGGGTATTGATCTGTAAGAGCGGTATCGGCAATTCTATTGTAGCCAATAAATTCCCTAAGGTAAGGGCAGCCCTATGTTATAATCCCAAAGCGGCTGTTCTTTCCCGCCGGCATAATGATAGTAATATACTGGTGTTAGGAGCTTTATTCTCAAAAGAAAAAAAAGCTTTAAAGATCTTAGGGATATGGTTAAATACCGAATTTGAAGGCGGAAGGCACATTAAAAGGCTTAATCAAATCAGGGCGATTGAAAGGAAGATAGAGAATGGAACATTTAAAAAAGGTTGACCCCCGGGTTTATGAGGCGGTTCAGCAGGAGATCAAAAGGCAGCAAGAGCATTTGGAATTGATCGCCTCAGAGAACTTTACCTCTTTAGCGGTAATGGAGGCCCAGGGGTCAGTAATGACCAATAAATACGCTGAAGGGTATCCTGGCCGGCGTTGGTATGGTGGATGCGAATATGTAGATATGGTTGAAGATTTGGCGATCCAACGGGTAAAGGAATTATTCGGCGCTGAATATGCCAATGTTCAGCCTCATTCCGGGACCCAGGCTAATATGGCTGTTTATTTTGTGGCCTTAGAGCCGAAAGATACCTATTTGGCTATGGATTTAGCCTGTGGAGGTCATCTTTCTCACGGCAGCCCGAAAAATTTTTCCGGTATCTTTTATAACCAGATAGCCTACGGCGTAGACAAACAGACTGAGAGGATTGATTATAATCAAATTGAGGACTTAGCCAAAAAGCACAAGCCTAAATTTATCCTGGCCGGAGCTTCGGCTTATCCCAGGGAGATAGATTTCAAAAACTTAAGAGAAATAGCTGATAAGTCCGGCAGTTTTCTTTTTGTGGATATGGCACATATCGCCGGGTTGGTAGCTGCGGGTATCCATCCTTCACCTCTTCCTTATGCTGAATTCGTTACTTCGACTACTCATAAGACTCTTCGCGGACCCCGCGGCGGATTTATCCTGGCCAAAAAAGAATTTGCCAAAAAGTTAGATTCTCTTGTATTCCCCGGCATGCAGGGTGGCCCGCTAATGCATGTGATTGCCGCCAAGGCCGTAGCATTTTATGAAGCGAAAACAGCTGAATTTAAGGCTTATCAGTCCCAGATCGTAAAGAACAGTAAGCGGATGGCAGAAAAATTACAGGAGAGGGGTTTTAGGATCATCACCGGCGGGACAGATAACCATATGATTTTAGTGGACCTGACCTCTAAGAATATAACCGGTAAGGAAGCTCAGGAATTATTAGGCAGGGTTAATATTACCCTGAATAAGAACCTGATACCTTATGATCAGTTGTCTCCTGCTCTCGCCAGCGGGATCCGCATTGGCACACCGGCAATAACCACCCGGGGGATCAAAGAAAACGAGATCGACAGGGTAGCTGATTTTATTGATCAGGCCGTTACTTTCCGCAATGATGAAGATAAATTATCCAAAATAAAACAAGGGGTCTTGGATTTGACTTCCAAGTTCCCCTTATACCCGGAACTGTCAAAATAACAAGGAATCTATGATAAATAAAACCAAAAAAAAGGCTCAGAAGAAAAGGATCAGTTGGGATGAATATTTTATTCAGATCGCTAGGCTAGTCTCTCAGCGCAGCACCTGTATGCGCCGGAATGTGGGCGCGGTGATAGTGAAGAATAAACGGATGTTGGCAACAGGTTACAACGGCGCTCCCAGCGGCCTGGGTCATTGTCTGGAGATAGGATGTTTACGCGAAAAGATGAAGATTCCTTCAGGCGAGCGTCATGAACTCTGCCGGGGCCTGCATGCTGAGCAGAACGCGATTATACAGGCATCGCTTTACGGGATCAGTGTTAAAGAAAGCGTAATATATGTTACTAATCAGCCTTGCGTTATCTGTGCCAAGATGCTCATCAACGCCGGGATAAAAGAGATCGTTATCAGTGACGGTTATCCGGATAAAATGGCCAAAGATTTTTTAAAAGAGGCCGGAATCAAGATAAGGAATTTTAAGCCTTCCCGCCCATAGTATTTAATTCATAGGCGGGATCCCGTCCGATAGTTAAATTGCCAGGCGGGAAAAGGAAGAATATAGGAGCGACTATGAAATGCCCTTTTTGCGGTTATAAGGAAGATAAGGTGGTGGATTCCCGGGCAGTGCAAAGCGAATTAGCGATCCGGCGCAGGCGGGAGTGTATAAAATGCCGCAAGCGTTTCACTACCTATGAATATATCGAAAACGCTCCTTTAATGGTCATTAAAAGAGACGGCCGCAGGCAGGCATTTGACCGCAAGAAAATCTTAAGCGGGATCATTAAAGCCTGTGAAAAAAGGCCGATCAGTATAGAAAAGATGGAAGAGGTGGTTACTCTTGTGGAGCGCTCCATCCAGAAGAAACCGGTTCGGGAAGTTCCTTCTTCGCGGATCGGGGAATTGATTATGGAGAAGCTAAAAGGCTTAGATGATGTCGCCTATGTAAGGTTTGCCTCAGTTTACCGCCAATTCAAGGATGTCAGTCAGTTTATGGTTGAGTTAAAGGATATTTTAGGCAAGGAAAAGGTGAAACAGCCTTAAATTATAATAAGGAGCCTTATCTATGGTTGAAATGGAATTAAATAAAATAATCATTGATGAAAAAAGGCATGATCAATTGATAGTATTAAAGGAAAAAGGCGGAAACCGGCTTTTGCCGATCGTCATCGGTTTAAATGAGGCCTCAGCCATCAAACTTAAGATCAGTGGTTTTAATCCTCCACGTCCTTTGACTCATGACCTTTTATTCTCTATAATCAGGGACTTGGAAGCTAGCATAGATAAAGTTATTATTGATAAACTTGAAGAAAATACCTTTCATGCCAAACTTGCCATAAAGACCAAGGATGGCGGTATTATAGTCATTGACGCCCGCCCCTCAGATAGTATAGCCTTGGCAGTCAGGGCCCATGTTCCGATAATAGTAGAAGATTCTATTATGAATAAATTGGAGACTTTGGATAATCCGGATATGGATCAGAAGGATAAGTAAACCCAGTGAAGATAGGCTTATTTTCCGATACCCACGATAACCTGCCAAACATAGAAAAGGCGGTTAAGTTTTTTAACCGTAAAAAAGTGGATTTCGTCCTGCATGCCGGAGATTTTGTCGCTCCCTTTACGATAATCAAATTAATAAAATTGAAATGCAAATGGATTGGGGTATTCGGAAATAATGACGGAGAGAAAGTTGGCTTGGCAAAGATGTCAAAAGGAAGGATCCGTCAGGGCCCCTTAAGGATAAAATTGAATAAAAAAAGAATTACCCTGGTCCATTCTTTAAATACGATCGATCCGGATAAGGAGAAGGCAGACCTGATCGTCTATGGGCATACCCATTGTTTTGAGGTCATAAAAAAACCAGCCAAACTAATGGTTAATCCCGGAGAAGCCAGCGGATGGCTTTACGGTAAGGCCACAGTCGCAATCGTTGACCTGGATTCTTTAAAAGCTTTAATTTTCAAAATTTAGATATGGATTATTACCTTGAATGGAAGGATAAACATAGGCCCATTTTAAAGGCGGTCCTTGATTTTGCCCGAGTAAAAAGAATTAAGCTTTATATTGTAGGTGGGGCCTTGCGGGATATTTTCCTAGGCAGGGAGAAAGAAAATCCGGATCTGGATTTTTGCCTTAAAAAAGGAGCGATAAATTTTAGCCGGCAACTCTCCCGCGAATTAAGAGCTGGTTTTGTGATCCTGGATCAGGAGCATGGTTGCGCCCGCCTGGTAAAAAAGATCAATGACCTTAACTATACCCTGGATTTTAGCGACTTCCGCGGTAAGACCCTGCAGGATGATCTGCTGGATCGTGATTTTACCATTAATAGTTTAGCCTTGGGGTTAGAGGAAGTATTTTGTAGCCCGGGTTTGGATAATTTGGTAGTTGACCTTTATGGCGCTAGGAAGGATTTAAAATCAAAATTAATCAGGGTGATCAATCCTAAGGCCTTTGATGAAGACCCATTGAGGATCTTGCGTGCTTTCAGCCTGGCGAGTTTATTTAACTTTGGCATAGAATCGAAAACTTTAAAACTATTGGAGTCAAAAAAAACCAAGTTATCCGTTACATCCTTTGAAAGGATACGGGATGAATTTTTTAAGATTTTATCCTCCGGACGAGCCGGGGAATTTATCGGCGAATTGGATCAATATAAAATATTGCCCCTTATATTTAAAGAAATAAAGCCGTTGCATAAATTAAACCAGGGGCGCTATCATCATTTAGATGTTTGGGGGCATACCCTGGAGACTTTAAGGCAGCTGGAGTTGATCATTAAATCCGGTTTTAAGAATATCAAGATCCGGGATTATCTGTTCCAGGAGATATCATCAGGCAGAAAGCGCTATGAATTGCTTAAACTGGCCGCGCTTTTGCATGATATAGGTAAGCCGTTGACTTTACGTAAAGAAAAGGGTAAATTTACTTTTTACGGGCATGAGGCCGTAGGCTCAAGAATGATAAAGGATATAGGTGTTCGGCTTAAACTCTCTAATGAAGAGACCCGCATGTTAAGGCAGATCACCTTTTGCCATTTAAGGCCGGGTTATTTGGCAAATAACGATTTAGTCAGCCCCCGGGCAAAGTTCAGGTTTTTCCGGGATACCGGAAGCGAATCTCTAAGCGTGCTTTTACTTTCCCTGGCTGACCAGAGGGCAACCAAAGGAGTTTTCGCTACCGAAGATTCCCGGCTCCGCCATGAAAAAATGATCAAAAAGCTGGTCCGGGAGTATTTTAAGGACTTAGAAACTAAAGAAATTCCGCGCTTGGTTAACGGTGACGACCTGATAAAAAAATTCAAATTAAAACCATCTCCTTTAATTGGCAAGGTATTGGCTGAGCTGGACGAACTCCAGGGCATCGGCAAGATTATGAGCAAAAGCAACGGTTTAAAAGCAGCCGCAGCAATCATAAAGAAGAATTCGTGATAAGCGCTTTAAGGCAATTTAAGTTAATTAAAAAACAGATTAAAAAGTTTCAGGTTCCGTCGGTTACGGTTGTATCCTTTAGAAAAGATCCCTTCCTGGTTTTAATTTCTTGTATTTTAAGCCTGCGCACCAAAGATAAAACTACTATTGAAGCCAGCAGAAAACTATTTCAGAAAGCCAGCACTCCTAAGAAAATATCTAAGCTTCCGGTATCCGTAATAGAAAAGTTAATCTACCCGGCAGGATTTTATCATACTAAAGCCAGGATAATCTTAAATATAAGCAAAAAAATAGTCCAGGAGTATAAAAGTAAGGTTCCGGGCGCTATAGATGAATTGTTGAAGTTTAAGGGGGTGGGCAGAAAAACCGCTAACTTGGTTTTAGGTTTGGGCTTTAAGATACCCAGTATCTGCGTGGATACCCATGTCCATCGTATCTCTAACCGTTTAGGCTGGATTAAAACCAGGATTCCGCAACAGAGCGAAGAATCCTTGAAAAAAATTTTTCCTAAGTTATACTGGATAAAGTTGAATACCATAATGGTGACTTTCGGGCAGAATATCTGTCTGCCCGTTAGCCCATGGTGCAGCAGGTGCGCGGTATTGAAGTTTTGTAAAAGGATAAAGGTGGAAAGAAGCCGTTGAAAATAATCTCTAAGGCTATCCAAAAAGATACTAAGGGTAATCCGGATTTGATCAATATTAGCGTTGAGATCGAAGAAATACTGGAATCATCCGGATTTAAAAAAGGCAATTTAACCGTATTTGTGGTTGGTTCAACAGCCGGCGTAACTACTTTTGAGTATGAACCTGGTTTAATCCAGGATATCCGGGAATTTTATGAGAAGATTATTCCTTCAGATAAGACTTATAAGCATGATGAGACCTGGGGCGATGCCAATGGTTTTAGCCACGTGAGAGCGAGTATCCAGGGCCCATCTTTAGTCATACCTTTCGAAGACGGAAAACTTTTGTTAGGCACCTGGCAGCAGGTAGTTTTAGCGGAATTTGACAACCGGCCGAGAAAGCGCAAAATAATAATCCAGCTTATAGGCGAATAATAATGAAATTATTAAAACTCTGGTTTCCGGTTTTATTCTGGTGTTGGTTGATCTTTTACATTTCCGGCATCTCATCACTGGAAACTCCCTGGGGATTATGGGATTTTGTTTTAAGAAAAATATCCCATATAACCGAATATTTCATCCTGACCTTACTTTTATATCGGGCATTTAAAGGGACGTTTATCCCCAGTAGGCTGAATTTATTTTTCTGGCCGGGGGCGCTTTCTATTCTCTACGCTGTTTCCGATGAGATCCATCAGTATTTCGTTCCAACCCGCGGCCCGAGCCTGGAGGATGTTTTAATCGATTGCGCGGGAATAATTATATTTTATGTTAGTTTAAAATATCTCAAGAAATTTATTAGGAAACTTTGATCCTCCTACGTTTTTTTGCTTAGGATGACGGTAGAGCTACGGGGGATGTCGCTAAATAGGTAATTTTAAAGGTTCTCCATGATAAAAGAAAAGATCTATTATCACCATACTGATTCCGAAGGGCCGGTTTATTACGCCAATTACCTGAAGTTTATGGAAGAGGCCCGCACTGAATTTATGGCTGAACGGGGAGTTTTTTTAAAAGAGCAGATGGCCAGGAGTGAATTTTTCGTGGTCAGCCGTCAGGTTGTGGATTATAAGGCCCCGGCTTTTTACGGTGATGTTTTAGAAGTGGAGAGTGAGATAAGTGAAATATCCGCGGTCCGGATTAAATTTGAACACATAATAAAAAACCAAAAAGGTGAAATTTGCGTTTCGGCTGCGACTACTTTAGTCTATATCGGGAGTAATTTTAAACCTAAGGTTATGCCGGATGAGATCCGGATAAGGTTGAAAGGCAAAGATGCTTAACCGGCAAGAGATAGAGAAATTTATCGAAGAAAAGAGCCTGATTTCGGAATATATTGACCTTTCTGTTCAACTCACCCCAAATGGCATAGATCTGACTGTGAAGAAGATATTTGAATTTAAGGATTGCGGCATTCTTGATTTCTCGAATAAAGACAGGAGGCTTTCTGAGTGCATTGAATTGGTACCGGGAAAAGAAAACCCAGAAGATAAATTTGGTTGGTGGCTGCTTAAAAAAGGGATATATAAGATAAGGACCAATGAGGTTGTTAACTTGCCTTTGGATCTGGTAGGGATTGCTTTTCCCCGGAGTTCACTTTTAAGGTTGGGGGCTTTTACCCAGACCGGGATTTGGGATGCCGGTTTTCGGGGTGAAAGTGAATTTGTTTTAGTGGTTGAGAATTTTAACGGTATTAAGATCAAACAAAACTCTCGGATCATCCAACTGGTTTTTTTGAGGATGAATGAGACTGATGCGGGCTATAATGGGATCTATCAGCGCTAAATCAATGAGGTTTAAATTAATTTTAGGAACGTTTATCTTTTTATTTGTTATTAAGGATTCCTGGGCAGATACCGTATATCTTAAAAACGGACGCAGTATCGAGGGTTTTATTAAGAGTGAAGACGAGGACAGTGTCAGCCTGGATATCGGATTAGGTATAGTAGGCTTTAGAAAAAGCGATATAGATAAAATATACCGGTCAAATCAGATAGAATCAGCGCTTTTGCGCCAGAAATGGGAAAAACAACGGATAGGCAGGATCAGAAAACAGGAAGAGGAATCCCGGATAGAAGCGGCCAAGGCTAAAGCGGAGAGTTTGAAGCCTAAGGAAGTAAAGGTGTCCCGGCAGAGCGGTCATATCTTTGTGCAGACTAGGATAAATGATGAAGTTTCCGCGGAAATGTTATTAGATACGGGAGCTTCATTTGTTTTATTATCAAATGAAATAGGCAGAAGGCTGGGTGTAGATAAGGATAAGAAAAAAAGCATTGTTAAAATGCAGGTGGCTGACGGCAGGCAGGTCAATGCCCAATATGTGCTATTAGAGAGTTTAAAGGTCCAGGGGGTTGAGGCTAAGAAAGTGGATGCCGCGGTTTTACTTGATGATGTCAGCGGGATAAATTTTAAGGACGGTTTGCTGGGGATGTCGTTTTTAAAAAATTTTAATTTTAAGATCGATCAAGTGAACAACCGGTTAATATTGGAGCGGCTGGAATGAAAACACATACAGGTTACCTTTGGTTCAATACCAAAAATCGCCAGGAGTTTATTAATATTACGCCTCTTGTTGAGAATCAATTGGAAAAAAGCGGGATAAAGGAAGGCTTGTGTTTGGTCAACGCCATGCATATTACCTCCAGCGTTTTTATTAATGATGATGAAGGTGGTCTGCATAAGGATTTTGGGGAGTGGTTGGAAAAACTGGCTCCTTTTGGCAAGGATAAATATAAGCATAATCTAACCGGAGAAGACAATGCCGACGCCCACTTGAAAAGAACGATCATGGGTAGGGAAGTGGTAGCGGCTATAACCAAAGGTAGGCTTGACTTCGGGCCCTGGGAACAGATATTTTACGCAGAGTTTGACGGCCAGCGCAAAAAGCGCGTGTTGGTTAAAATTATCGGTGAATAATGAAAATAAAAAACACTGAGATAAAAATTATTCAAGGCGATATAACGGAATTGAAGGTGGACGCTATAGTCAATGCCGCTAATAATAAATTGGTTATGGGCGGAGGAGTTGCCGGAGTAATAAGAAGAAAAGGCGGAAAAGATATCGAGGATGAAGCGGCTAAATTAGGGCCTATTAAGATCGGGGAGGCGGTTGCAACCGCAGCGGGAAATTTGCCGGCTAAATATGTTATCCATGCCGCAACTATGGGAATGGATTTCAAGACTGATGAAGTTAAAATCCGAAATTCCTGTCGTGCTGCATTACTGGTTGCGGATGAATTAAAGGTAAATTCTATTGCATTCCCAGCCTTAGGCTGCGGAGTAGGAGGATTTTCTTTAGTAGCCGCGGCTAAGATTATGGCCCAAGAGGCATTTAGGCATTTAAAAGAAAACAAAACTTCTATTCAGGAGATAATATTCTGTTTGTATGACCGGGAAGCTTTGGATGCATTTAATAAGAATGTTATTAGTTATTTAGAATATATCATACATAAGTTACAAAGCGGGCCTTTTACTACTGTAGACGCTATTATCGAAGTCCCGGTATCAGGCGTTCAAACAGGTATTGTGATTATTCAAAGAAGTAATCCTCCTTTTGGCTGGGCTTTGCCCGGAGGATTCGTAGATTATGGCGAATGTCTGGAAGATGCGGTTAAGAGGGAGATGAAAGAAGAGACCGATCTGGAATTACAGGATCTCAGGCAATTCCATACTTATTCTAATCCTGATCGCGACCCCCGTTTTCATACTATTGGTACGGTTTTCCTGGCAAGGGGTATTGGAACGCCTAAGGCTGGAGACGACGCAGCCGGTTTGAAAGTAATTAAACTGGATGAGATAAAGGGTTTGGATTTTGCTTTTGACCACAAAAATATCTTAGAAGACTATTTAAAATATAAAGAAAATGGCATTCTGCCCTAACATAGGGACTGTCTCCGTACAAAGCTATCTACGAAGGTTCTTAAGGGGACTGTCCCCAAGGTTTTTTTTCCTATTTTCTATCCCCGTTTCCCGGGGATTGTCCCCGATTTTATTATTAATTTTTTTCCTGTCTCCTTTATATGCTCAAATCCGTCAGGCCTGTATCCGTAATGTTTGTATACAGATTGAAATAGTTGATTCTCCGCAAGACAGGTCCAGGGGCTTGATGTTTCGTGAGAAATTGGGTGAAAAAGAAGGCATGCTTTTTATTTTTAAGGATAGGGGCAGGCATAATATATGGATGAAGAATATGAAATTTCCTTTGGATATAATTTGGATAAACCAGGATAAAATAATAGTTGATATCCGTAAGAACGTTCCGCCTTGCAGCCAATATGAATGTCCTAGTTATACCCCGCAAGTCAACGCAAAGTATGTTTTGGAGGTTAACGCCGGCTTTACGGATAAACATAAAATCGGTGTTGGTGAGGCCGTAAAGTTTTAATTTAGCCTTCGCGGAGTTGTTTTTCAGCGTCGATGATATCGCGGTTGATTACCCGGACTGCCTCTTTGATTCTCTGCTTTAAGGTATGGGAGGCTATGGGGATGTCCTGAATCTCCCTTAGTATCTGCACGCTCATTCTGAAATAGCGCACTACTTCGCCTTCATCAGTATCGGTAAATTGCAGGATCTTGGAAAATTCAGTCCCTCGGAGCCAGGCCTCCATAGCCTGGGCCAGGTGAAAATAGGGCAGTTTTGTAAGAGGGCGTACTCTATAACGGATTTCTCTTTGTTTTATGGTCTCATGCATCTCTTCGCATATCCTCCTGATATTCTTGCTGTTTTTAGATAAGGAAAGGATGTGTTGGTTTTTCCGCGGCTCAAAAACAGCGGCTACCGCCAATATCCCCAGGGTAAATTCATCCATCTGCTCAAAAAAGCTCCGGGAGTAGAATTCCGAGAGAATTAATTCATAACCGTATACGCTTTTAGCGAATTGTCCTTTAGGGGTTAAGGCCTTGTTTTGAATATATCCGGTATCTTTAAGCAAATTTAATTTCGCTTCCATTAAACGTAAGGCGTCTTGCTGCTGGTATTTCTTAGCCTGGAAATAATGCAATGATTTGGGGTATATCTTATAAAGATTATCCTGGTATTTTTCATACAGGTTTAAGATGGTGGCATATGAGGTATTGAACTGGCTTTTAACCTGTTCGCTCCGGCTGTAGATAACATTTTTTACATCCAGAGGGTTTATCCTCATTAAATTGACCCGGGAATAAACAAAACCTTCTTTATCGATCCCCCTGCGGCCTGCCCGTCCGGCCATCTGGAAAAAATCACGGGTTTTTAGCGGCCGGACAAATTTTCCGTAAAATTTCCTTAGTTCGTCAAAAATCACCGAGCGGCTGGGCATGTTTATCCCTAAGGCAAAGGTCTCAGTGGTAAAGATTACTTTTAAGAGCCGGCTGGTGAATAATCTTTCTATGACTTCTTTTAAAGTCGGGAGCATTCCGGCATGATGAAAGGCTATCCCTCTTTTGATCAGGGGTATCAATTCAGTGGCGCTTTTTTCATTCTTTAAATCAAAGCGAACGCATAGAGACTCGTAAAGAGAGAATATCTGGTCTCTTTCGCTGGTATTAAGGAAATTATATCCTCCCAATTCCCAGGCCAGGTCTTCAGCCCTTCTCCTGCCGAAAACAAAATAAATACAGGGTAAGCCATCTTTTTCCTGCAGGTAATCAATCAGGAAATTTAGTTTATTCGCCCGGTATGGTTTTATCTTCTTTAAATTATCTATTTTATCCAGGATTTGATTTTGGCATTGAAAGAAAAAATGCAAGGGGACAGGTCTTTTGTCTTCCACTACCATTTTTATGGTTTTTTTATGAATTGATTGCAGCCATTCAGTCAGTTGTTTGATATTCGGGATGGTGGCGGATAAGCCTAATATTTTGATATGTTCAGGCAAAAACATCAGGGATTCTTCCCAGACCGTTCCTCTTTCCGGATTATCAATATAGTGAATTTCATCAAATATAACCCAGGAGTATTTATCCAGGCTCTGGGGTTCGTCCAGGATCTTGTTCCTGAATATTTCGGTGGTCATGATCAGGACTTGAGCTTCAGGGTTAAGGGAGACATCGCCGGTTAAAATACCTACGGCATCTTTAAACTGGTGCTGGAAGTCGCGGAATTTCTGGTTGGAGAGGGCCTTGATCGGCGCGGTATAGATAACCCCGATATTATTCTCAAGGGACAGCTGGATGATATGTTCGGCAATAGCGGTTTTGCCGGCGCCAGTGGGCGCAGAGACGATTACTGAGTACCCCTGGTTGATATAATTTATAGCTTCTTCCTGAAAGCGGTCGTAAATCATAATACTTATATTATAATCTAAAAGTATTGATTTATCCAATAAAAAGAGTAAAATAAAAATGAAGTTTTGCGTAAAATAGGAGCGAGAGTGAGAAAAATCAGGATTGCCGGGCTGGCTGTTTTTTTTCTGACTTTAGCTGTTTCTTTGAGTTTTGCGGCTTCGGGAAAGAATTATTCTTTTTCAGATTGGAAGATATTTTTTCCTTTTGGTAAAAAATCCGATTATAACAATATTCTGGTAACCAGGGCAGTTGACGGGGATACTTTAAAACTTGAGAATGGCGAAAGAGTGCGTTTGATCGGTATCGACACTCCGGAGATGCACGATTCAAGCAAACTTCTCCGGGATAGCCGGCGCAGCCACCAGGACGCTGAACAGATCAAGAAATTAGGCCGGCGTTCTTACGAGTTTACCCGGAATTTAGTTCAGGGAAGAAATGTCAGGTTGGAATTTGACGTTGAGAGAAAAGATAAATACGGGAGATTATTGGCTTATGTTTATTTGCCGGATGGGACATTTGTTAACGCCGAGATAGTAAAACAAGGCTTTGCTTCCCTGATGACTATATCCCCGAATGTAAAATATGCGGATATTTTTCGTCAGTTATATCAGGAGGCCAGAGAGAATAACCGGGGGCTGTGGAAATAATTCCGCCTACGCGCTTTAATAGAGCATCAAATGGATTTGACGCCCTTCGGCTGATCTCACTAAATGCGCCGTTGGCGTATAATTGTATTCGAGGAGGTAATATATGTTAAGACAATTAACTGCGGGAGAATCGCACGGCAGAGGGTTAATAGCGATCCTGGAAGGCCTTCCGGCAGGGCTTAAAATAGATCCTGTCCGGATCAACCAGGAATTAAAACGCCGGCAATCCGGTTTTGGCCGGGGTAAGCGGATGGAAATAGAAAATGACCGGGTTCAGATAATCTCCGGCCTGAAAAAAGGAGTTACCATTGCCAGCCCCATTGCTTTATTGATCCAGAATAAGGACCGGGGAATAGAGAAATTGAATAAAGTTTTGTCTCCCCGGCCCGGGCATGCGGATCTGGCCGGTTTATTAAAATACGGATTTAGCGACTGCCGTGAAGTTCTGGAAAGGGCTTCAGCCCGCAGCACTGCCTCAACCGTAAGTATCGGGGCTGTTTGTAAGATTTTTCTGGAAAATTTTAAAGTTAAGATATCCAGTCAAGTATTGTTGATCGGCGGAGAGTCTGACTCTGCATTAATAAAAGATAGGATAAATGAGGCTTTTATTAAGAAAGATACTTTAGGCGGGATATTTGAGGTGGTGATAAAAGGCGCTGCGGCAGGTTTAGGAAGTTATGTTCAGCCGGACAGGCGTTTGGATTCCCGTCTTGCCGCCGGGATCATGTCTATTCCCGGGGTCAAGGGGATGGACATCGGTTTAGGGTTTGGTTTTGCTGAAGAATTTGGCTCTCTTCTTCATGATGAGATATTTTATTCTAAAACAAAAGGGTTTCACCGCTTTACCAATAATGCCGGAGGCATAGAAGGCGGGATCTCCAACGGCGAGGATATCGTAATAAGGGCTTGTATGAAACCGATCGCCACCTTAATGGATCCTTTGAACTCAGTGAATATTATCACTAAAAAAACTGCTTCAGCCAGTGTCCAGCGTTCGGATGTTTGTGTAGTTGAGGCTGCCGGCGTGGTGGCGGAGTCAGTCTGCGCCTATGTATTAGCTGACGCAATCCTTGAGAAATTCGGAGGGGACTGTTTAGGCGATATTAAGGCCAGTTACAGTAGTTACTTAAAAAGAATAAAATAGTTAGTTAGATAATATCATCTCCTGCGTCTATTAAGGCAAAAGGAGGTGATCGACATGAAAGATAGTTTGATCCAGGTCAGCCGGATCTATCGCTTTGACGGTGAATCCAAGCTAAAGGCTTTTGCCGATGTTGCCTTAGCCGGAATAGTGGTCAAAGGTTTTAGCGTTGTTAACGGCAGCAAGGGTTTATTTGTGAGTATGCCGCGGCATCTGGGCAAAGACGGTAAATGGTATAGCACAGTTTACCCGACCACTAAAGAGCTTAAAGAACAATTAAGCTCGGTGATTTTGTCAGCTTACAAAGAATAACGCAATAAGGAAAAATGGGGTCAGAATTATTTTTTATTCATCTGACTCGGAAAAAAAATAATTCTGACCCCATTTTCAGTGAGGCATGAATAATATTTATTTAGTCGGATTTATGGGCTGCTGCGGCGACGAGCAAGGAGCCGCGTTTAGCAGGCTTGCCGAGTGGTTGAGGCAAGCCGAGCAAATGTCAATATGAAGAATATTTACTTGATCGGTTTTATGGGAACCGGAAAGACCAGCGTAGCCAGGGAATTGGCTAAGCAGAAAGAAATGACTTTTGTTGATCTGGATGATCTGATGGAGATAAAGGAAGGCTTGGCTATTACTGAAATCTTCGCGCAAAAAGGAGAAACTTATTTCCGGGACTCGGAGAAAAAAATCTTGGTCGGGGTTTCCCGGAATGATTTTCAGATTATTTCCTGCGGCGGCGGTATTGTGATGGATAAAGATAATATTGCCTTGATGAAGAATACCGGTATAATGGTTTGCCTGTCTGCCCGTCCGGAAGTAATTTTAACCAGGACTAAAAATTACGGGCATCGGCCGTTATTAAATGTGGATAATCCGGTAAATAAAATTAAAGAACTTTTAAAAGAGCGCTCTCATTTTTACGCTTTAGCAGACTACAATATCGATACCTCGGATATCTCTTTGAAGGAAGTGGTAAAAAAAGTTTCTGAGTTGATCGTATGAAGAATATATCTGAATTTGAATCCCTGGTTGGTCTGAATCTTATTTTAGATCTCGGCAGCATTCGTCTTAAAAGGCTGCTGGGGTATTTTCAAACGCCTCAAAATGTCCTGAAAGCGCCGAAGGAAGAATTGATCAGGGCCTCAGGCATCGGCAACATAATCGCGGATAAGATCGGTTCTTTAAAAGAAGGGGATTTGGATAAAGAATTGAGCCTGGCCAGGAAACAGGATATAGAAATCATCTCTTATAAAGATGAAGATTATCCCGAGAATTTAAAACAGATCAGCGATCCTCCGATTATACTTTATGTTAAGGGGGAATTAAAAAAAGAAGATAAATTCAGCTTAGGAATTGTAGGTTCCCGCCGGGCTTCTTTTTACGGTTTATCTTGCGCCGAGAAGTTCGCTCATGATTTATCTGGTAAAGGTTTAACCATTGTCTCTGGCTTGGCCAGGGGTGTGGATACTTATGCTCATAAAGGGGCTTTAAAAGCCGGGGGCCGGACCATTGCTGTGATCGGAAGCGGTCTCAATCAGATTTATCCTCCGGAGAACAAAAGGCTGGCTTTGGAGATCGCTAAAAGCGGAGCTGTTATATCGGAATTCCCTATGAATACCGAGCCATTCAAGCAGAATTTTCCCCGCCGCAATAGGGTGATCAGCGGATTGAGTTTGGGCGTTTTAGTGGCGGAAGCTGCCCGCAATAGCGGAGCCCTGATTACCGCTGATTTTGCCCTGGAGCAGGGACGGGATGTTTTCGCTCTTCCCGGAAAAATTGACACAGCGAATTCCCAAGGGACCAATGAATTAATTAAGCAGGGAGCAAAACTGGTTTGTGGGATCGATGATATTCTGGAAGAACTGAATATTGCTCCTGTTAAAGATACCCTGGTCAATAAAAGAGAACCGTTTTCTTTGACCGAGCGGGAACTTTTGATCTATGACCTGCTCTCCAACTACCCGGTAGTATTGGATGATATTTTGGAGCGGTCGGATATGGATATGACAGAAGCGGCGCATCTGCTTCTGAAACTGGAATTGAGAAAATTAATCCGCCAGTTACCAGGTAAACAATTTGTGAGGAACTAAGGCGCGGATTTTCACGGATATTAAAGCCCGCGGATATCCGCAGATAAAATCAGCGGTAATCCGCGTTAAAGTCGGAATTTCAGGAGAATTGAATGAAGAAAAAGAGTAGCTTAGTGATAGTGGAGTCGCCGACCAAGGCCAAGACCATCAGCAAAATATTAGGCAGCGATTTCGAGGTGGTCCCGTCCATGGGTCACCTGATCGACCTGCCCCAAAAAAAGATCGGCGTTGATGTAGACAATAATTTTGAACCGGATTACGTGGTTATCTCCGGAAGAAAAAAGATCCTGGACAGCCTGAAAAAAATGTCCAAAGGAAAAGAGGCTATTTATATTGCTACTGACCCTGATCGCGAGGGTGAGGCGATCGGCTGGCATATTAAAGACAGAATATTTAAGGGTAAAAATATCCTGCGGGTAGTTTTTCATGAAATTACTTCTCAGGCGGTTAAAACCGCTTTCAGTAAATCGCGGGATTTTGACGCTAATATGGTCGAAGCCCAGGCCGGCCGCAGGATATTGGATAGGTTAGTGGGTTATTTTTTAAGTCCTTTGCTTTGGAAGAAGATCGGACGGGGTTTAAGCGCCGGAAGGGTGCAATCTGTTGCCTTAAGATTAATTGTTGAGCGGGAGAGGCTGATTGCGGCCTTTATCCCTAAGGAATATTGGGAGGTCGAGGCAGAGCTGGAAAAAGCCGCCAAGACACAAGGGCACCTTGACGCCGGCCTATTTACGGCGAAGTTGGCTAAGATAGAAGATAAGAAAGTTGAAATAGGTAACCAGACCGATGCGGATAAACTGACTGCTGATATTAAAGGAAAAAAGTTTGTGGTTTCCGGCATAGAAATAAACGAAAAGAGGCGTTTTCCTGACCCGCCGTTTATCACCAGCACTTTACAGCAGGAGGCATTTAACAAATTAAGATTTAATGCTACTAAAACTATGATCGTTGCCCAGCAGCTCTACGAAGGTATTGATATCGGGCAAGAAGCGCCGGTCGGTCTTATAACTTATATGCGCACGGATTCAGTTTCTGTAGCTAAAGAAGCTCTTGAGGAAGCAAGAAATTTTATTCAAAAGCAATATGGAAAAGAGTATCTTCCTCAGACTCCTCCGGTATATAAGACCAAAAAATTCGCCCAGGAAGCGCATGAAGCGATCCGGCCGACCATGGTCAATCGGTCTGCCGAGAGCCTTAAAGATTTTTTAAACCCGGAACAATATAAAGTCTATGATTTGATCTTTAACCGTTTCATCTCCAGCCAGATGAATCCGGCCGTATATTCGGCAACATCGGTTGATATATCCGTAGGAATTTACATGTTCAGCGCTTCCGGGAGCGTTCTTGTATTCGATGGGTATAGCAAGGTATACAGCAAAAATAATAATGGCGAGGATGATAAGAAAAGAAATATCATCCCTACTTTGGAAAAAGGAGAGGTTTTAAGGCTGGAAAGATTGATCCCCTCTCAGCATTTTACCAAGCCGCCGGCAAGGTTTTCCGATAGTTCATTGATAAAGGTTTTGGAGGAGGAAGGTATTGGCAGGCCTTCTACGTATGCCCCGATAGTTTATACCCTGGTGTACAGGGATTATGTGCGCAGGTTAAAAGGTTATCTTCAGCCTACTGAGCTGGGATTTAAAGTCTGTGATCTGCTGGTGGAATATTTTCCCAAGGTCATTGATGTTAAGTTTACCGCCGGGATGGAAGAAGAATTAGATCAGATCGAAGAAGGCAAGATCGACAAACTCAAAGTGTTAAATGATTTTTACCAGCCTTTTAAAGTCAGCCTGGATTTTGCCCAGGCGAATATTGTAAAAGAGGTGATTATTTCCGATAAGTCTTGCGATAAATGCGGAAAACCGATGATAATTAAATGGGGCAGAAAAGGTAAATTCTTAAGCTGCTCAGATTATCCGGCTTGCAAGAGTTCCAAATCTATAACCAGCGGGGTCAAATGCCCGGAATCCGGTTGTGGAGGAGAATTGATCGAGCGGCGTTCCAAAAGGGGTTTCTTTTTTGGTTGTTCCAATTACCCTAAGTGCAGGTTTGTCTCTAAGAATCTGCCTCAGGACAAAAGTGAAACAGACGACGATAAAGGTTCGAAAAACGAAACCGACGACCCGGGTAGCCAACAGGGACTGTCCCCGTAGAAAGCTATAGGCGAAGTCTGGTCAGGGGACTGTCCCACGACAAGATTAGTATTGAAGAGGGCGCAAACAAAAAAGTTCGTGTTCCCGCTTTTTAGAGATTGTCCCACGCCAAGATAAGTGTTGCAGCGCTAGGAAACAAAAAAGGATTATGGATAGATATATTGAGAAATTCATGCGTTACCTGGATATTGAAAAGAATTATTCCCGCCATACCATTTTAAATTACCAGTTAGACTTACTTCATTTTAAACTTTTCTTAAAAGAACAAACCGTTGAATGCGTTGATTACCTGACTTTAAGAAAATACCTGGCAGCGCTTAAAGAAAAAAGCTTAGGCGCCAGGAGCGTTTCCCGCCGCCTATCCACCTTGAGATCTTTTTTTAAATTCCTTACCCGCGAAGGCTATCTTAAGACTAATCCGATATTGAGCCTCTCTAGCCCTAAATTAGACAAACATCTTCCTTCGTTCCTGACTGAAGAAGAGGTCTCGCGCTTAATAGAAGCAAGCCTGCCTAAGGATGAAATGGGCTTTAGGGACCGGGCCTTGCTGGAAACCATATACTCGACGGGTATTAGGATCAGCGAGCTGGTTGGTTTAAACTTAGAGGATGTGGATTTTATCGGCTGCGTTATTAAAGTAATGGGTAAAGGGAAAAAAGAGAGGATCGTCCCCATAGGAGATAAGGCTATATGCGCGATAAGGGATTATCTGGATAACCGTGAAAAATCCGGCCTGGCAGTATTTTTGAATAAAAGGGGTGGCCGGCTCACTGATCGGGGGGTAAGGAATATCGTTAAGAAATATATCACGATAGCCGGGATCAAAAAGGGGGTTTCCCCACATACCTTAAGGCATTCTTTTGCTACTCATCTTTTGAACCGCGGGGCTGATTTAAGAAGCGTCCAGGAGCTCTTGGGCCACGCCAACCTTTCGACTACCCAGATATATACGCATCTTACTACCGAGAAATTAAAAGGGGTATATGACAAAGCGCATCCCCGCGCTTAAGTTTAAGAGAAGATTATAACGAATAATTAAATCTTTACTTTGGTTATTGATTGCCGGGTATTATTTGATTATTAGAATTTGGTAATTGGAATTTGATAAACTATGTTTATATTATATGACTTTATCTATCTGGTATTTGTAATATTTTACCTTCCGGTATTTTTCCTTAAAAAGAAGAAATATCCCGGATTTAGGATGCGCTTAGGGGTTCTGCCCAAGGATTTGAGCTTTGAAGAGCCCATCTGGATACACGCGGTAAGCGTAGGAGAGGCTCAGGCAATCAGGGGACTGGCCGAGGGCTTAAGGGTTAAGTATCCCGGGAAAAAACTGGTTATCTCTACCGTAACTCCTACGGGCAATAAGATCGCCAGGAGGATCGCCGCAAAAGGAGATTTTGTATTTTATTTTCCTCTGGATTTGAGTTTAATAGTCAGGAAAGTGATTGCCAGGATTAGGCCATCATTATTTATAATCGTGGAAACTGAGATCTGGCCAAATATTATTTCCTATATTTCCGCTTCCGGCATTCCGATAGTGGTGGTCAACGGCAGGATATCTGATAATTCTTTTAAGGGTTATTATTGCTGTAAGTTTATTCTTAAACCGCTTTTAAATAAAGTGGATACATTCTGCATGCAGACACAGCAGGATGCCCAGAGGCTCTTGGCTCTGGGGGTTGCTCCCGGGAAAGTAAAAATAACCGGTAACGTGAAATTCGATCTTAAGGATTATTCCGAGGGCAATGTAGGCGCGGCTGGACTAAAAAACAAATTAGGCATTGCTGAACATGAAAAGATATTGGTCTGCGGCAGTACCCACCCTAATGAAGAAGAGATAATTTTAGGGGCTTATATAAAAATATCCGCCCAGATCAAAAACTTAAGATTGATCATTGCTCCGCGTCATCCTGAGCGTTCAAATGAAATTTCCGGATTAATAAAGAAGTTTGGTTTACAACCCCAGTTATTCAGTTCTTTAAATACGGGTTTATTAAATTCTAAAAAAGGTCCGGTAATTATCGTGGATAGCGTAGGCCAGTTGCTTAATTTCTACGCTATCGCGGATATTGTTTATATAGGAGGAAGTTTAGTCAAACATGGCGGTCAAAATATCTTGGAGCCGGCAATATTTGCCAAACCGATTATTTTTGGGGCGCACATGTTCAATTTCCGCAATATCGCCGACCTTTTCCTTAAGAATCAGGCAGCGGTGTTAGTTCATAATAAATTTGAGCTTCAGGAAAAAATAAAGTATTTGTTGGTTAATTATCAGGAAGCTGTTGCTTTGGGCGAGCGCGCAAAGACTTTAATCGGCAAGAACCGGGGGGCAACCCAAAAGACAATTGAATATATAGGTAAATTGTTTTAAAAAAATATCCGAAAATCTGCAGTCTTGTAATTTTAGAAGGAGGATTATGCTCACTGTTTCTTTAAGACAAGTTAAGTCCGCGGTTATATTGGACCTATCCGGGAATATTGATATTGACTCTTCGATTTTAATCGAGAAAATAGGTTTATGCCTGGATAACGGATACCAGGACCTGTTATGTAATTTTGAGAATGTTGATTTGATCGATTACTCCGGGTTATCGGTTTTAACCATAGCCTATAAGAATGTAATAAATCATAAAGGCAGGATAAAATTCGCTAACGTAGCAGCGCACCTGGCTAAGGTTTTATCCCTGGTCTGCATGGACCGGGTTTTTGAGATCTATATAGACGAGGAATCAGCCATAAAAAGCTTTGAAGAGGATAAGGCTATATCTGAGATCCAGAATAAGAAATTGCGCCGCAGGTTTAAGCGCCTGGATTTAGGCATCGATATCAGCTTTAAATCCAAGTCCGAAGATAAATTACATTCGGGGAAGGTTTTGAATCTAAGCGGGGTAGGAGTTTTGGTTTTTACCGAAGAAAAAACTTACCCTACGGGTGAACTTTTGGATTTAGTCATTTCGCTTTTGCCCAAACCTGGTATAATAGAGGTAGAGGCTAAGGTCGCCTGGCTGGTAGAAAAAGATATCCAGCCGCATCTTTTCCCGGGTATGGGCCTGGAATTTTATAACCTGGATACTCTGGACCAAAAGAAAATAATCGAGTTCATAGACAGGAATATTGCTTTAGATATTAAAGAATATTGAATCAGATATTCTTTACAAATGGGCAGGCAATGCGTAAATTAGTATTTTTGACTATTTCCACTCTTTTTTTATCATCTCCGGTTTTTTCCCATCCGCCTTCGGATATAAAGGTGAGCATACAAGGCTCTGAGGTAAAATGTGATATATTGCATTCTGTGGCTGACCCGGCTAAGCACTACATCTATGAAGTTAAGGTTGATCTAAACGGCATTAAGGTCATCGAACAGCAATTAGAGACCCAGACTGATAACGATAAGCAATCGGTTGTTTACATTATTCCATCGCTTAAAAAAAGCGACAAATTGGCGATATGGGCGCATTGTAATAAAGGCGGAGAGCAAAGCAAAGAGGTATCTGTAAACTAAGGGTATTTTAGCATTGAAAATATCCTTAAAAAATTGTATAATAACCACTAATAAACATTATAGCTTAAAAAGCTAAAAAGGGGGGGGAATATGGATAAAAAATTGCATAGCGCGTTAAATGAACAGATCAAGAATGAACTTTATTCAGCCTATCTCTATCTGTCAATGGCTTCCTGGTTTGAATCGGTTAATTTAGAAGGTTTTGCCCATTGGATGAAAGTTCAGGCCAAAGAAGAGGAAAAGCACGCCATGAAGATATTTGATTTTCTGAATGACCGGGGAGTGAAAGTGGTTTTACAGGCTATTGCTCAGCCGCCGGTTGATTTTTCTTCAGCCAAAGAGATATTTGAACAGTCTCTTGGCCACGAGAAAAAAGTTACGGCGATGATTAATAAGTTATATGATTTATCTTTGGATGTGGGCGACCATGCCAGCAGGGTATTCTTACATTGGTTCATTAATGAACAGGTTGAAGAAGAGAAAAGCCCCTCCAAGATCTTAGAGACTTTAAGGGCGATCAAAGGTGAAGGAGCCGCTTTGATCATGCTGGATAGGGAATTAGCCAAAAGAGAAGGATAGGATAAATGCGGGATTATAAGTTCGGTCTTTCGGAAAAGGAGATACCTTATCAATGGTATAATGTAGCTGCGGATCTTCCTTTTAAGTTATTTCCCCCTATCAATCCTGGCACAGGCAAGCCTTTAGAAAAAGATGCCTTAAGGCCGATTTTCCCGATAGGTTTAATCGACCAAGAGGTAAGTTCAGAACACTGGATAGATATACCTGTTCAAGTCCGGGATATTTACCGTCTCTGGCGGCCGACTCCTTTAAGAAGGGCGAGGAACCTGGAAAAATTA
The DNA here is from genome assembly GCA_018825985.1 of Candidatus Omnitrophota bacterium. GTDB lineage: Bacteria > Omnitrophota > Gorgyraeia > Gygaellales > Profunditerraquicolaceae > JAHKAP01. The sequence continues at coordinate 35,718 of JAHKAP010000077.1, read as the reverse complement.
CTAAAGACTAAGTCCAGGATATATTATAAAGACGAAAGTGTGTCTCCTACCGGAAGCCATAAGACCAATACCGCGGTCGCCCAGGCCTATTATAATAAGAAAGAAGGGATAAAGCAGCTGGTAACCGAGACCGGCGCCGGACAATGGGGGAGCGCTTTAAGTTTCGCCTGTAATATTTTCTCTTTAGGCTGCCGGGTTTATATGGTTAAGGTAAGTTATCATCAAAAACCATTCAGGAAATCTTTAATGCATATTTGGGGCGCTGAGGTTATTCCTTCTCCTTCGGAATTGACCCAATCCGGAAGGAATGTTTTGAAAGAAGATCCGCATTGCCAGGGGAGCCTGGGGATCGCAATTTCCGAGGCCGTGGAAGAGGCGGCTAAGAATAAGAAAGCCAATTATGCATTAGGCAGTGTTTTAAATCATGTATTATTACATCAGACCGTGATCGGGCTGGAGACTAAAAAACAGTTGAAATTAGCCGGTGAAAAACCGGATTATCTGGTTGCCTGTGTAGGCGGAGGAAGCAATTTCGGAGGGTTTGCTTTTCCTTTTATAAAAGATAAACTTAAAAACAATAACTTTAAAATGATCGCGGTTGAGCCAACATCGTGCCCCAGCTTGACCAAAGGGCTTTATCGTTATGATTTTGGCGATGAGGCTTGTCTTACCCCGCTTTTAAAGATGTTCACTTTGGGCCATAAATTTGTCCCTCCGGGAATTCATGCCGGAGGCCTGCGTTACCATGGCTGCTCTCCTTTGGTTAGCGCGCTGCATAAACATAAAATTATTGAGGCCCTTAGCTGTCAGCAGGTGGAAATTTTTAAAGCAGCGATAACCTTTGCCCGGGCCGAAGGTATTGTGCCTGCGCCGGAAACCGCCCATGCTATAAAGGTAGCTATTGATATTGCCAAGCAGAATAAAGAAAAGTGCATTGTTTTTAATTTTAGCGGCCACGGTTTTCTGGATCTGGCCTCTTATGATAAATTCCTAGCCGGAGAGCTTAAAAATTATTCCTATCCCTCTAATGAGATAAAGAAGGCCTTGAAATACTTACCTATGATTTAAAAAGAATACGGAGTTATTTTTATATAGATAGATTTTCGATCAAACTGATTAAAAAATAGGCAAAAGATAATATGAAGCGAGTAGGGTTTCAGCTAAAATTAAGTTTGGTTTTTATTTCTGCCCTGACCATTATCTTGATAGCCACCACTTATTTTGTCTATCAGAAAGCGGTCATCCAGCAGAAAGAAAATCTACGCCAACGTATCATCGACCTGGCAAAACTATCCAGCCTGCTTATCGACGGCGATAAACTCGTTCAGATAAAGCCGGAGATGGAAAGCCAGGATACCTTAGCTTATAAAGAGATAAGATCAATTTTGCAGAAGATAAAAATAGTTGATCCGCTCATCGATGATGTTTATACCATGATTAAGAGCAATAAGGAGAATGTTTTGTTATTTTTGGTTGACGCCGGCGACAAAAATAATATTATTGCTTATTGCGGAGAGCGTTATGACGTTACCAATATGCCCCGGATGAAAGAAGCTTTTATCCGTCCGGCTGCGGATGATGATCTGATTGCGGACAAATGGGGCATCTGGTTATCCGGATACGCTCCGGTCCGTAATCAAAACGGAGAAGTTGTGGCGATTGTGGGATTGGATGTTTCGGCCGCGTCAATAAGGCAGATGCAGCTTTCTTTAGCCAGGAGTATTTTAGGGGTCCTGATTCTGGCAATTATTGTTTCTTTTTTGTTAGGTTGGCTGGTGGGAAGAGGCATAACTAGTCCTTTGCGCCTGTTGATCAAAGGGACTAAGGAAGTGGAAAAAGGCAATTTTAATTATAAAGTCAAAGTAAAATCCGGAGATGAATTGGAAGAGCTGGGCTCAGCTTTTAATAAGATGAATGACGGATTGAAAAACGCCCAGAATAAATTACAGCAGCATTATCTGGATACTATAAAATCTTTGGCCCGGGTCCTGGATGCCAAGGATGGCTATACTAAAGGACATTCAGAAAGGGTGGCTTTTTACGCGGTCAATATCGCACGGCATTTGAAGCTTCCTCCTCGGGAGTTAAAATTATTGGAAGATATATGTATTTTGCATGATATCGGTAAGATCGGGATCCCGGAGAAGATATTATATAAATCCGAGCCTCTTACTGATGAAGAGTGGCGGGTTATCAAAATGCATCCTAAGATCGGCGAAGAGATACTTGAAAATATAGAGACCTTAAGGCCTGGCCTGACAATAGTCCGCGATCACCATGAGCGCCCGGATGGAAAAGGTTATCCCAGAGGCTTAAGATTAGATGAAGTATCTTTATTAGCCAGTATAGTTATAGTATCGGACGCCTATGATGCTATGACTTCGGACCGGCCTTACCGTAAAGCTTTTACAAAAAATCAGGCCATAGCTGTGCTAAAGGAGAATAAAAGTACCCAGTTTGACCCCCGGATCGTCGAAGCTTTCATTGATTACCTACAGGAAGACGCCTAAAACAAAAAAGTGCTCCATATCTCTCGCCTGATTAATCTCTGTATTTTCTTTTATACCTTATTATTTTTACGGACTGGCTTTGCCGATAGCATTTGGCCAATCCCATCTTTTACTCAAGATGACAGGGTTATTGTTTTTGCCCCTCATCCCGATGATGAGTCGATCGGCACTGCCGGGGTTATTCAAGAGGCCCTGTCTAAAGGGGCCAAGGTCAAGGTAGTTTGTTTTACTAATGGCGATAATAATGAACTGGCTTTTATTGTTTATGAAAAACGCCTAACTTTTAAAAAAAATGAGTTTTTACATATGGGCCGGGTCAGGAGCCGGGAGACTATCGGGGCAATGGCCTCTTTAGGCTTAAAAAGGGAAGATATTATATTCTTGGGTTATCCTGATTGGGGGACGATGGAGATCCTGACTAAATATTGGGGGGATACCAAACCTTTTAAAAGTATGTTAACCAGAGTAGATAAGGTTTCTTATGAGGACGCCCTCTCTGTTGGCGCTCCTTATACAGGCGAAAGCATAGTCAAAGATATAAAAAATATTATCCTGGATTTTAAGCCGAATAAGATCTTTGTCTCCCACCCCGGAGATGCTAATCGCGACCACCAGGCGCTATATTTGTTTTTAAGAATAGTTTTATGGGATTTAAACAGTCACAATCTGCATGTCAACCCCCAGGTTTTTCCTTATATAATCCATGTAGTCGGCTGGCCCAAACCCCGGGGTTTTCATCCGGAAATGGAATTGGTTCCGCCTCCGAAACTGGAGGATGCGCCTTGGCAGGATTATTCTTTAACCCCTCAGGAAATCGAAAACAAACATAAAGCCATCAGTTCCTACCAGAGCCAGATAGAATATAACCCGCCTTATCTATTTACTTTCTGCCGCAAGAAAGAATTATTCGGTGATTATCCGGACCTGCTCTTAAAAAATGAGGATACCCCGGAAATAAAATGGAAAGAATTGATCTCTGATGATTATCTGCAGGATGTGGAAGAGTACGCGCTTCCGCCGTCAAGGGCCAATAAAAGTCCGATCACCGCGGTATATTACGCTTTAAAAAGCAGGGAACTGATCATAAAATTCAAGCTTAGAAGAAAGGTTGATCGAGGCCGGGGCATATCCATATTTCTTTTAGGTTATAGCAGGAATACAGATTTTAAACTGATGCCGAAATTGAAAATAACTTTAGGCATACTTGGCACCCGGGTCAAAGATAAAAAACAGACCATATTTATCAAGAATCTTCGAGTTTTTTATGAAGGCCGGAATCTGATCGTCAGGGTTCCTCTTGCCAGCCTGGATAACCCGGACTATATATTGAGCCGGATCAAAGCCCGCAACAGAACCCTGCCTTATCATGCCTCAAGCTGGCGGGTTATAGAATTGGCAAAATAAACATTCTGCAGCGAATTTGCGCTAAACAAGATCAATACAAATCCTCATTTTATATGAGGTTATATAATATTGATCACAGGTTTTTTCTTAACATGGCTTTTTTAGATTTTAGGTTGACATAATATGGTACTTATGATAAAACTAAATTGATAGCGCGTTGAATTCTAGCGCGGCTATAATAAAAAAAGGAGGTGGCGGATGAGTGGTTGGCAATTAGTTTTAATCGAACCGACTAAAACATTAATTTCGCAAATCGGACAGTTTTTAAGTAATCTGCTTTTAGTGATTATCATTTTAATTCTTGGATGGATTATCGCCAAATTCATTAAGTCTTTGGTAGTGAAAGTATTAAAGATGATCAAGCTTGATGAACTTTCTGACCGGATCGAATTAAACAGTCTACTGGCTAAGGGCGGGATAAATTATAGCTTATCAGAGATGCTCGGGGTGATATGCTATTGGCTTACGCTTTTAGTGGCTATGGTGATAGCGATCAACTCGATCGGCCTGACTATTGCCGCGGAACTGTTAAATCGGGTAGTCCTTTATATACCGAATGTTATCGCTGCCATATTCATTTTGATCTTTGGTATGTTTGCGGCTACACTTCTGCGTAATATAGTTCAGACTGCGGCCAATAACGCCGGATTATACCAGGCTAAGTTTTTGGCAAAATTAGTTGAAGCGGCAGTCGTTGTTTTCGCGATAATTATCACTTTAGAACAGTTGAATATCGGAGCTAGGATAATTGAGTTGTCTATCAGCGTGATTTTGGCTTCTTTTGGCCTGGCTTTGGCTATAGCCTTTGGTTTAGGCTGCAAGGATCTGGCTGGGAAATTTATGTCGGATCTGCTCGATAAAATGAAATCCAAGAAATAAAACATTTTTTAGGTTTTCGTTTAGTCCCGCCCTTTTGGAGATTTATGATCTTTAAATTAATCCAAAAGGGCGGGATTATCATATAAGGTTTTGTCGGATGATCTATGAATTTATCGATGATCAGGGTACCTTCAGGGTCAAATCGCCTCATCGCTATAACCTCTATTTTCCGCTAACCAATAAATACGGCAGCTTATTTTGTTCAATCAGCCCTAATTTATCCGGAGATATCAAGAAAGATAATGATCATTTTCTCACTCCTCCGGCAAGCATTGAAGACCTGCGCAGTTCTCTATTGTGCCGCAGGGACTTCTTTATAAAAACCAATAATGAGATCATCAGGCTGTCTTCTTCTTATGACGATATTCTTGAAGTCGGTTTTTTATATCAAAAGGTTATAAAAAAGACTAAGACCTTAAAAATAGAGGTTTTAAATTTTGTTCCTTATAATCTGGCAGCGGAAGTAATGCGGGTCAGAATTAAGAATAATACCCACAAGCCTTTAAAGATAATCCCTACCTCATTTATTCCTATTTATGCCCGGTCAGAGAAAAACTTAAGAGATCATCGCCATGTCAGTTCTCTGCTCAACCGTATTCATCTGGATAAGTATGGCATATTGGTAAAGCCATCTATGGTCTTTGACGAAAAAGGGCATACCCTTAATAAAACCCAATATTTTGTTTTAGGCTTTGAAAGCGACAAAATTGCTCCAATAGGCCAGTATCCGAGCCTGGATTATTTTTACGGCGAAGGAGATTTGTGCTCACCGCAGGCCATAACCAAGGATCTGCCGCCGCTAAATAAAAAACTTCCTTGCCTTGACGGTAAAGAGTCCTGCGCCGCCTTAAGATTTAAGGAAGCGGTATTAAAACCGGGGCAGGAGAAGGAATATTTTTTTGTTATGGGACTCTCAGATGATCCAAAAGAACCCAAAAAAATATTTTCCAGGCTTGATTCGCCCAAAAAAATAAACGATATTTTTCTAAAAACCAGTAAATATTGGCTGGGGGTTTTAAGCGCCCTGGAATTTGATTTTAAGGACAAGAATTTTAACGGTTGGCTGCTTTGGGTAAAATTGCAGCCTGCCCTAAGAAAGCTTTTCGGCTGTTCTTTTCTGCCTCATTTTGATTACGGCAAGGGAGGCCGGGGGTGGCGGGACCTGTGGCAGGATGCCTTAGGCCTTCTTTTATTGGATAATGCGAGAGTGAGAGAATTCTTGTTAAATAATTTTAAAGGGATCAGAGTAGACGGCTCTAATGCCACTATAATTACCAAAGAGGGCTCGTTTATCTCTGACCGTAACCGGATAAACCGAGTTTGGATGGATCATGGCGTCTGGCCATACCTTACCCTAAGGCTTTATCTGAATAAAACCGGGGATCTGGATATTTTTTTAAAAGAAGCGACTTATTTTAGCGATCATCAGTTTTCCCGGGCCAAAGAGATTATTCCAGGCCCAACCCAGAAAGACTATTTATTGCGCTCACCGGGTAAAGGGATATACCAGGGTAGTATTTTAGAACATATCCTAGTCCAGCATTTGGTCCAATTCTTTAATGTCGGGTCACACAATATTATTCGCCTGGAGAATGCTGATTGGAACGATGGCCTGGATATGGCAGCGGAAAATGGCGAGAGTGTGGCTTTTAGTTTTATGTACGCCCATAATTTAAAGGATATTTGTATTTTTCTGGAAGCGCTGAAAAAGAAGACCAATAGTGTATGGCTGTTTGAAGAGTTGATCCTGTTGTTAGATAGAATAGGAAGGCCGATAAATTACAATAATTATAAAGAAAAACAAACAAGGCTGGGAGAATACTTTAGCCGGGTTAAGAATATGGGCGGGAAAAAAACCAGGGTAAATATTGACAGCCTGATATCTGATTTAAAAAATAAATCCGCACACCTATCTTCATGGTTAAGCAAAAAAGAGTGGTTGGCTTTGGGTTTCTTTAACGGATATTATGATAATTCAGCCGAGCGCTCTGAAGGCAGGATTAAGGGCGGGGTCAGAATGATGCTTACTTCTCAGGTGCTTGCTTTAATGAGCCGAGTCGCCAGCAAGGAACAGGCTAAGAAAGTCTGGAAAGCAATCAAAAAACATCTAATGGATAAGAAGCTGGGAGGTTTTAGACTGAATACGGATTTTGGCCAGGTTTATATGGATCTGGGCCGGGCTTTTGGATTTGTTTACGGAGATAAGGAGAATGGAGCATTCTTTAATCATATGGTTGTAATGCTATCCAACGCTTTATATAAACAGGGCCTTGTTGAAGAAGGTTTTGAAGCCATAAATTCGATTTATAATATGGCTATTCGGGATGAAGCCAGGATCGGCCCGGTTATTCCGGAGTATTTTAACGGCCAGGGAAGAGGCCTGTATTCTTATCTCACCGGATCAGCCAGTTGGTATATTTATACTCTCCTGGAGGAAGTATTAGGGGTGAGGTTTATTTTAGGAGATCTATGTATTGACCCTAAATTAATCCCGGCTAACTTTTTTAAACAGAGCATTGATCTCAAATTAAATTTCCATAACAAGATTGTTAGAATTACTTTGATTAAGGGGGCCGCTAAAAAAAAGGTCTATCAGGTGAAAGAAGTTATAGTAGAAGGCGAAAAGATACCTTTAAACTGCGGTTTATATTTAATTAAGAAAGAGGCTTTGAAAAAGAAGATAAATAATATAACTGTTTATTTGAAATAGGGGTGGGAAATGATTAAAGAGATGATCGAGAAAGCGGTTAAAGGCGAGAACCTGACCAAAATAGAAGCGGTTGCGGTAATGCGTGAGATCATGGATGGTATAGCTACTGTGTCCCAGATAGCCTCATTTATCACTGCTTTGCGGATGAAGTCAGAGACCGTGGAAGAGATTACTGGCGCCGCCCTGGTAATGCGGGAGAGAGCTGTTAAGATCAAGATTGATAAAGCGAATATAAGTATTGTAGATATTGACCGGGATGAGATCAACCTTGATTATGAGACTATTATTGATACTTGTGGCACAGGCGGAGATGGGACTAAGACTTTTAATATCTCCACTGCTACGGCTTTTGTGGTTGCCGGAGCGAACTTTTTGGTTGCTAAACACGGCAACCGTTCAGTATCCAGCCTTTGCGGAAGCGCCGATGTAATTAGCTCCCTGGGGATTAATATCGATATTCAGCCGGAGAAGGTTAAGGAGTGCATTGAAAAAGTTGGGATCGGATTTCTTTATGCCCCTTTATATCACAGCGCGATGAAGCATGCCTTGGTTCCCAGGAAAGAAATCGGTATCCGGACTATATTTAATATACTGGGCCCTTTGACTAATCCCGCTTCAGCAAATGTCCAGGTTCTAGGGGTTTATAACCCGGATCTGACTGAAAAACTAGCCGCGGTTTTAAATAATTTAGGGACAAAATCAGCATTAGTATTTTACGGAGAAGGCAGCCTGGATGAGATTAGTATTATCGGAAAGACCAGGATATCGCAGTTAAAAAATGGCGAAATAAAGACTTTTTATGTTGAACCTGAGGAATTCGGTTTAAAAAAGGCTAAACTGGAAGATATAAAGGGAGGCGATGCCCGGGAGAATGCCCGGATAATCTTGGATATCTTAAGTGGGCAGGAATTAGGGCCTAAGAGGGATGTGGTTTTGATGAATGCCGCTGCCGGATTTCTGGCTGCCGGGGCTGCCCAAGATTTCAAACAAGGGGTAGAGATTGCCCGCAAATCCATAGACAGCAAAAACGCCTTAAAGAAGCTGGAAGATTTAATCAAGTTCAGCAATCAATAGACTCCAGAAATGGGGGGGAATGGGGTCAGAATTATTTTTTCTTTAGCCTGCGTGCTAGAAAAAATAATTCTGACCCCATTTTTTCTCCCTTAGGCAAAAAGGCTTGGGGTTTTATGTTTTTGGCGGTATAATCCCTAGGGGGTTAAGCGTTTATGAAAAGGTATCTTTATAACATAATTATCGGTAAACACAGGGGTTTAGTCCCTGGGTTAATCAGGTTCTTTTTGTTTATCCTGGCAATTATATATGGCCTAATTATCAGGATTTTAGTTGTTTTAAATAGTTTAAGACAAACCAGCCTGGGTTGCAGAGTTATCAGCGTTGGCAATATTACCTTAGGAGGAACAGGTAAGACCTGCTTAGTTGAGTTTATTGCCCGTTTTTTTAAATCAAAAGGAAAGAAAATAGCTATTTTAACCCGTGGCTACAAAAAGCTTGCCAAGGGTCAGGCTGTTAACTCTCAGCTCATAGCTTCCAGCTACGCTACTATGGGCGATGAGCCTTATATGTTATCCAAAAAGTTGAATATCCCGGTTATAGTAGGACCTGACCGGACCAGGTCCGCTAAAACAGCCTGCCAGGTGTATAAAACCGGTATGGTTATATTGGATGATGGTTTTCAACAGTGGGGGATCAAGAAAGATTTAGAGATTGTAGTTATAGACGCTACCGACCCCTTTGGTAATTTTCATTGTTTACCCCGGGGGATGCTGCGTGAGCCTATTTCTGCGCTTAAGCGCGCCGACATCTTTGTAATAACCAAGGTCAATCTGAATCCGGACATCCAAGATATTAAGGATTTTTTGGCCAGAATTAATTCCCGGGCGGAGATTTTCGAATCGGCGCATCAACCAAAAGGCTTCTATCTCTTTGGTAATGATGATCAATTATTGGGTCTGGATTCGATTAAAGATAAAAATGTTGTTGTTTTTTCAGGAATTGGCGATCCCGATTCATTTGAGGAATTAATTATTAGGTTAGAGGCTAAGATAGGTTTATCTTTTAAATTTTCCGATCACCATAATTATACCCGCCAAGACCTGGGTAATATTATTAACCAGGCAAAGCGCCTTGGTGTTAGCGCTATCGTTACTACTGAAAAAGATGCAGTCAGACTTTCAGGCTTAGGTATAATGGATAAGTGCCAAGGGTTAAGTTTTCTGATCCTGGCGATAGAATTGAAGATTATAAAAAATGAACAAACATTCTGTAGCAGATTATCTGGGATATTGCCTGATTAAAACGCTGGGCCCGGTTTTAAGAATCCTCCCCGGAAGAACGGTTTTTTCCCTGGGCGCGATATTGGGGGATATATATTATTTGATTGCTGCCAAGCGCAGGAGAGTAGCTTATTCGAATATCCGCGCTGCCTTTGCCGACAGAAAAGAGCCGGAAGAATTTTCTCGGATAGCCAGGGGTTCTTTGCGCAGGTTTTTTCAGTGCTTGATGGAAGTTTTTCTTATACCTTTAATCGACAAGGATTATTTTGATAAATATATAACTATTGAAGGGTTGGAGCATATCCAGACAGGTTTTAAAAGAGGCAAAGGTATAATCTTTGTCGGAATGCATGAAGGCAGCTGGGAACTGTCCAATATTATTTCGGCGAATGCCGGCATACCTTTCTATATGTTTGTGCAGGATCAGAAATACCCATTGATGAACCGGCTTTTAAATAGTTACCGTCAACAAAAGGGATGCAGGCTGATCAAGCGCGAAAACCAGCTAAAGCAACTCATTTCAATATTAAGAGAAAATCAGTCGGTCGGTATGACTGTTGACCAGGGAGGTAAATCTGGCACCCAGGTTAAGTTTTTCAGCAGGAACGCTTCAATGCCAAGCGGTGCCGTACGCCTGGCTTTAAAATATGATGCTACAATAATTCCTGTTTATACTACTCGTATCCAGGGGCCAAATTTAAAATTAACATTAAAGCCTCCTTTTGAGATAAGAAGGAGCGATGACCAGGAATTAGACGTCCGGGATAACCTCCAGCGCCTGGTAGCTATTTTTGAAGATTCTATCCGTCAGTACCCCTTAGATTATCTGTGGACGTATAAAATCTGGAAATATTCCGACGAAAGGAATATTTTAATCTTAAGCGATGCTAAAACCGGCCATCTCAGGCAGTCGCAGGCTTTAGCCAAAGCTTTGCAGGAATTGCTTAAAGAAAAAAATATATCGGTTAACTTACGAATGCTAACGGTGGAATTTAAAAGTAAGTTGTCCCGTTTAGCAATATTGGCCGGTAGTTCCTTAAGCGATAAGTATAGTTGTCAGGGGTGCCTAAGGTGTCTGAAGTATTTTTTAAAAAAAGATAGTTTTGCCGCTGCCGTCAGGATAAAGCCCGATATTATTATTTCCTGCGGTTCTTTCCTGGCCCCGGTAAATTTGATACTTTCTTCAGAAAACCAAGCTAAGTCCTTGGTTATTATGCGTCCTGCGGGCATGAATAAAAAAAAATTTGATTTGGCTCTGATCCCCAGACACGATAATCCGCGCCCGGCAAGAAATATCGTGATCACTGAAGGGGCCTTAAATCTGATTGATGAAGAATACTTAAACCAGCAATCCCAGGCTCTTTTAATGCGGCTGAAATCAGTTGCCCAGAGCCCGCAGCCCACAGCCCGGAGCAAAAATCCTGTTATCGGTTTGTTAATAGGAGGAGATACCAAAGATTTCAGCTTAGATAAAAACGATGTCGCAGAGGTGATTAAAGAACTAAAATCAGTTTCTTCCAAGCTTAATGCGGATATCCTGGCTACTACTTCCCGCCGGACTTCCGGTAAGGTTGAGAAGGTTGTAAGGGGTGAATTAGCGGGTTTTTCATTTACTAAGCTTTTGATAATCGCCAATGAGGATAATGTGCCAGAGGCAGTCGGCGGTATCCTGGCTTTAAGTGAGGTAGTTCTGGTATCAGCAGAAAGCATATCTATGATTTCTGAAGCCGCCTCTAGCAACCGTTATGTTGTGGTTTTTGGATCTAAGGTTGATTCCAGGCATAGAAAATTCCTAAATTATATGGCGGACAAAAGGTATATTTATTTTTGCGAACCCGCAGGGATATCGTCACTTATTATCAGGCTGTTCCGCGATAAACCGGTTATAAATATACTTAAAGATAGACAGATCGTAAAGGATGCTTTACGCAGGGTGATTTAATCAAATAAAATGAATATACTTCAGGTGTTGCCGGAATTAAATGTAGGCGGAGTGGAGACTGGTGTAGTGGACTTAACCCGTTCGCTGGTTAAGCTTGGCCATAAGGTGGTGGTTATTTCTAACGGCGGAGACCTGGTCCGGGAGATCGAATCCAGCGGCGCTCTTCATTACCAGCTGCCGGTGCACAAGAAATCATTATTCAATGCTCTCCGGCTGATACCCAAATTATCTGAAATAATCAAAAAAGAGAATATAGAGATTGTCCACGCCCGTTCCCGGGTTCCGGCCTGGATCGCTTATTTTGCCAGCCGCAGGGCCAGAGCCATTTTTATAACTACATGCCATGGCTATTATAAGAAACATATTTTTAGCCAGGTTATGGGATGGGGGAAAAGAGTCATTGTTATTAGCAATGTTATAGCCAGGCACATGATCGATGATTTCCTGGTGCCCCGTGATAAGGTTAGGCTGATACCCCGCAGCGTAGACCTGGATAAATTTAAATATAGCTCGCTCTCGGAAAAAAAAGGCAATGATTTTCATATCGGTATAATCGGAAGGATTACTCCTATCAAAGGCCACCTGCATTTTATTAAAGCCATGGCCAAGGTCCAGCGTTTGATCCCTAGGCTGAAGATCTGGATCGTCGGGGATGCCCCGGTTTCCAAGGAGGCTTATAAAGACGAATTAAAGGTATTAGTAAAAAGGCTCGGGCTTTGGCATTGTACTGAATTTTTAGGCACTCAGAAAGATATCCCGGCGATCATGAAAAACCTGGATGTTTTGGTTTTAGCCACTACTACCCATGAAGCCTTTGGCAGGGTCATTATTGAAGCCCAGGCCAGCGGTGTTCCGGTGGTGGCAACTTCGGTAGGGGGAGTGGTCGATATTATCGAGGATAAAGCCAATGGATTATTAGTTCCTCCGGCTGATCCCCAAGCCATGTCAGATGCGGTAATTAAGATTTTTCAGGATAAGGAGATGGCTGCCAGGCTCGCTGAGAATGCCTATAAAAGAGTTAAGGAAAAATATAATATAGAGCTGATGGTAAAGAATACACTTGATGTTTACCGGGAAGCCCTGGCGAATTTCAGGATTCTGGTCATTAAATTCAGTTCCCTGGGAGATGTGATACTTACTACTGCGGCGATCCGGGCGATAAGGGAGAAATTCGGGCCAAATTATAAGATCAGTTTTCTGGTCGGCGAGGAATCGAAAAGTATACTTTTGCGCTGCCCATATATTGACGAACTTTTGGTCTGCGATCTTAAAAACAGGGATAAGGGATTAAGGGGGCTTTTAAAATTGGGGGGGTACTTAAGGAGAAAGAATTTTGATAAGGTTATTGATTTGCAGAATAACCGTAATAGCCACATACTCTCCCGCCTGACCCTGGCTTTTGATCAGTATGGTTATGATAATAAAAAATTCGGATTTTTATTAAATCATAAGATCAAAGATAATCTGCGGGCAATGGACCCGGTTTCTCATCAGTTCAGGATATTAAAGATGCTGGATATTGAGTTGAAAGACACTCGCCTGGAACTCTGGCCTAGCCCCGAAGATGAGCGTTATATAAACGAATTCTTAGGTGCGGAGTGGTTGAGCTTAAATCAGAAGATCGTGGGTATAAATATAAGCGCCAGCGCCAGATGGGCCACTAAGATTTGGCCGATATCCAAAATAGCCAGATTATGCGATGAACTGAGCCGTCAGGATACGCGGGTGGTTATTACCGGAGCGCAAGAGGACCTGGATCAGGCCGGCAATTTGATTAATGCAATAAAGGGCGCAAAACCTATTAATGCCTGCGGGAAAACCACTATTAATCAACTCGCCTGTTTGATCGCTAAATGCGGCGTGTATATATCTATGGATTCAGCGCCGATGCATATTGCCAGTTGTGTGGGTACGCCTTTTATAGCTTTGTTCGGGCCGACAGACCCCAAGAGGCATTTGCCTCCGGCTAAGAAATATACTGTTATTAAAAAAGACTTGCCTTGTTCTCCCTGTTACAGATCTAAATGCAAGAAACAAAAATGCATGAACTCTATAACCTGGGAAGAGGTCCTGGAGGCGGTAAATAAGCTGTTGTAATGAATATATTATTTCTTTCCACCCATCTTAATACCGGAGGGATCTCCAGCTATCTTTTATCCCTGAGTAAGGGTTTAAAAGACAAGGGGCATAATATTTATTTGGCCTCCAGCTCTGGGGAATTGCTGGACGAATTTAAAGGTTTAGGCGTTGATTTTCTTTCTATCCCGATTAAGACCAAGTCCGAAGCTGATTTTTTTAAGATATTATCCAGCCTATTCCGCCTGCAGCCTTATATTGAAGATAATCATATAGATATTATTCATTCTCATACCCGGGTAACCCAGGTACTGGGTTGTTTAGTTAAAAAATACAGCCATATAGCTCACGTAACAACCTGCCATGGTTTTTTCAAAAACAGGTTATCCCGCAGGATTTTTCCCTGCTGGGGAGATAAGGTCATCGCTATAAGCGAGCAGGTAGAGGAACATTTAATCCGGGATTTCGGTTTAAAAAAAGAACAGATCAGGCTGGTAAATAATGGAATAGACGTTGATAAGTTTAAAATCCAGAGTTTAAAGATTAAAGAAGACGCCAGGAAGAGACTTGGTTTAAAGAAAGGCCCGGTGGCCGGAATCGTAGCCAGGCTTTCGAATGTAAAAGGCCATATTTATTTGATTCGCGCGATTAGGCAGGCGAAGCTTAAATTCCCTGAAGCCCAGCTTTTAATCGTCGGAGAAGGAAAAATAAAAAATGATCTATTAAGGCTTACCCGGGAGCTTGATCTGACAGATAGCGTTATTTTCTTAGCCAACGTTACTGATACCCGGGAAGTATTATCTGCAATGGATGTTTTTGTTCTACCTTCATTAAAAGAAGGGTTGGGACTGGGTTTAATGGAGGCAATGGCCTGCGGCCTGGCAGTAATAGGAACTGATGTAGGCGGAATCAAAAGCCTGATCCGGGATAGAGAGAACGGAATTTTGGTAAAACCAGCCGATGAAAATAGCCTGGCTCAGGCTATATCAGAGCTGTTTTCTGATCCTCTTAAAAGAGAATCTTTAGGGGCCAAGGCCAGCGACTTTATAAAAAATAAATTTTCATTAGAAAGGATGGTCGTTCGTACAGAGGAGGTATACCGGGAATGTTTAAGCGCAAGACCTTAAGAATATTAATAGCCGGAATAACATTATTTTTGGTATCAGCGTATCTGATCATAAGTTATATCGGCTATCTCCGTAAAAATTACATAGTGCCCATACTTATGTATCATGCGGTGAGGCCTGAAGTACCCCGGGGCGCGAGGTTGATTGTTTCAACAAGATCATTCGAGCGCCAGATGCGTTTCCTGAAAGAGAGGAATTATAATGTAGTCTCGCTGGTAGAGATAGGAGAGATGATAAAAGAAAAAAGAAAAATACCTCCTAAAACATTAGCTATAACCTTTGATGACGGCTATTGGGATAATTATACCTACGCCTTTCCGGTATTAAAAAAATATAACCTTCCGGCTACCATATTTCTTATTACCGACGAAATAGGAAATAAAGTGGGCTTAGGTGATAAATTAAACTGGGAGGATGTAATTTTGATGCAGGATTCGGGCTTGATTAACTTCGGCAGCCACACCTTAAGCCATCATGTGCTTACGGAAATCAGGTCTGAAGATGAGTTAAGAAAAGAAATCTTAAGTTCTAAAAAAATATTGGAGGAAAGGCTGGGCCGGCCAATAAATACTTTTTGTTACCCTAAAGGTTTTTTCAATCAACGGGTTAAAGAATTGGTTAAAGAAGCCGGATATAAAGCGGCAGTAGCCACTTCTCCGGGGAGGAATTTTCCCGGTGATGACGTTTTTGCATTGAAACGTATAAGGATCTCTGATAAGGCCGGGAACCTGTTTATCTTTTGGGTACAGTCTTCAGGCTACTATGCTTTTATGAAAGAAAAGCGCAATGGCTACTAAAAGGATCCTGATATTTAATGTTAATTGGCTGGGTGATGTTTTGTTTTCTACCGCTACGATCAGGAACATCCGTTATAATTTCCCCGACGCCATTATCGCTTGCGTTATCCCGCCCCGCTGTTATCCGGTATTAAAAGGTAATCCTCACCTGGATGAAATCATAATTTTTGACGAAAAAGTAAAGCACTCCGGTTTTTGGGGAAAGATTGCTTTTATCAGGTCTCTTAAGGCCGGTAAATTCAGCCTGGTATTTTTATTGCATCGTTCTTTAACCAGGGCATTGATCTGTTATCTTGCCGGAATACCTGAAAGGATAGGCTATGATACCAAAAAACTCGGGTTTCTCCTGACCAAAAGGATAACGCCTGCGGATAGGGACCGGGTTCATCGCATAGATTATTATCTGAATATAATACAAAAGGCAGGGTTTAAGGCGGAGGATAGGTATACTGAATTTTTTATAAATGAAGAAGACAATAAATTCATCGAATATTTTACAAATAAAAATGGAATTAAAAGAGAAGATTTTCTGATAGGGGTTAACCCGGGGGGGAATTGGTTGCCTAAGCGCTGGCCTAAAGAATCATGGGTTGTTTTGATCGAAAGATTGATCAAAGAATCCCACGCTAAGGTTGTAGTGACCGGAGGCCCGGAAGATCGGGGCTTGGTCATGGATATTCAGGCTCAGCTATCAAGTGAACCGATAATTGCCTGCGGGCTATTGAGTCTAAAACAATTGGCAGCTCTTTTTAAAAGACTGGATTGTTTCATTAGCGCGGATAGCGGGCCGTTACATATTGCCAATGCTATAGGCTCTAAAAAGATTATCGGGTTATTCGGCCCAACCTCTCCATTAATTACCGGGCCAAATCCGGGAGCCAGTACGATTATCATTAAAAAAGATATCGGGTGCCGTACTCCCTGCTATGAGGTTGATTGTCCGGATAATCGCTGCATGAAGGTAATTACCGTTGATGACGTGATAGAACAAGTGAAAAATACGAAGGTATAGGTAGAGTGTAATTTATATGACAGAAGTAAAAAAAATCCTATTCATAACCCTAAGCAACATCGGCGACGTGATCATGACCCTGCCGGTATTTGATTATTTAAAGTCTAATTTTCCTAAAGCCTTGATAACGATTGTAACCGGGCCCCGGCCGAGCGAGATATTTCAGGATAATCCTAATGTCTTCAGGGTGATCGTTTATGAAAAGAGTCCGGGCTTAAAAGAGAAAATAGCTTTATTTAAAGATCTTAAAAAGGAAAATTTTGATTTGGTTGTAGACCTGCGCAACAGCCTCTTAAATATATTATTGAAATCGCCGCGCAAGGTCTCGCCTTTTTTAAAAATACCCAGAGATGTTATTCATATGAAAGAAAGGCATTTTTATAAAGCGGTAAGTTTAGGGCTGGAATCAAGAAACCAAAATATGACCGGCCCGGCTAAAGTAGCTTTGAATATCAAGCCGGATGATATAGGCTTTATTGAAAGCGTATTTAGGGAAAACTCTATCTCTAAAACCGATAAGATATTTGTTGTTTCGCCGGGAGCAAGAAGCCATATCAAAAGATGGCCTAAAGAAAATTTTTTGGAATTGATCATATTTTTGATAAATGATCTTGGGGCCAAGGTAGTTTTGGCCGGGGATAAAGATGACGCTTTGATATCGGGATATATTGTTAAGAATTCTGAATATCCTTTGATAGATCTATGCGGGAAAACCAACCTTAGGCAATTGGCCTGCTTGTTACAAAAAGCCGATCTTTTGATAACCAATGACAGCGCGAATCTGCATTTAGCCGGATATTTAGGGATGTCTGCCGTAGGAATATTTGGACCTACTAATGAGCTTAAATATGGCCCATGGCCCGGGAATTCAAGGATAGTTAAAAAAGATATATTCTGCCGGCCTTGCCAAAAAGCCCAGTGCAGGTTTGGCGATTTAAAATGTCTGGAGGTTATTAAGGTCAAAGACGTTATAAGGCAGGTTCAGGATATATTGGACGCCAAGACATCACAATGTCAGGACACCTTGACACTAAGACGCCGGTACGCCGGCCAGGATAAAGAATATAAACGGATACTGATAACCAGGACAGATAGGATAGGGGATGTTGTATTATCTACTCCGGCGATCAAGGCATTGAGAATGAGGTATCCTTCTGCTTATATAGCCATGATGGTTAGTCCTTATGCTAAAGATATCGTGATTGAAAATCCTGATCTAGATGAGGTAATTATCCTGGATAAAGATAATAAGCATAAGAACTTGAAAGGGGCCTGGGAATTATCCCGGGATTTGAAGAAAAAAAGATTTGATTTAGCTATTGCGCTGCATCCTACGAACAGGGTCCATCTGATTATTTATTCAGCCGGGATACCCAGAAAGATCGGCTATGACCGGAAATTCGGGTTTTTATTTACCGATAAGATCAGGCATTTAAAACAGTTAGGCCAGAAACGCGAATCAGAATATAATTTTGATTTATTAAAACCTTTGGGGATTGAGTGGGAAGATCAAGAATTATTTTTCCCTTTAAGAAAAGAGTCTGAAATATGGGTAGATGAGCTTTTTGCCGGGGAAGGCATAAAAAAAGGGGATAGTATATTGGCTATCAATCCCGGAGCAAGTTGTCCGTCCCGGATCTGGCCGGTTGAAAGATTTGTTCAGGTTGCGGAACGCTTCATAGAGAAGCATGGTTTTAAGATTATTGTTTTATCCGGGTCGAAAGAAGTTCATATTGCTGATGAGGTTATATACCAAATGAAGCATAAGGCGGTAAATTTAGGCGGAAAGACTTCAGTCAGTCAGTTGGCGAGCGTATTAAAGAGATGTAGTTTGCTTATATCCAATGATTCCGGTCCGGTGCATATTGCCTGCGCTTTAGGTACGCCGGTAGTTTCAATATTTAGCAGGTCTCAAGAGGGGCTAAGCCCTAAGCGCTGGGGTCCGGTAGGCAAGAGGGGTGTATTTTTGCATAAGGATGTAGGTTGTATTGAATGCCTGGCTCATAATTGCGTAAAAGGCTTTCTATGCCTTAAAGCAATCACGGTCGAAGACGTGATTAGGGCGGCAGAATCAATCTTAGGGACACCCCGCTAACTAATCGGCAGGGTGTTCCCCTATAACAATACTTACAATATTGGTATTGACAAAAGATGGGTTTTTCTATAAGATTAAGATGTTGTAGAATATATCCCTCCATAGGCTGCCTATAAAAATTTAATCTATCGAAGGAGATGACAAATAAGTGAATAATCCCGCGAGTAAACAAGAACCGGACCTATTGATTTATCTTAAGGAAAAATATATCAATTTAGATTTAAAGGGTGATACTAAAAAAGAAATCGTCGAAGAGTTGGTCGGTCTGATCTTTGGGTTGGGTAAACAAAAAGATAAAAAGGCCCTGATTAATGAGATCTTGAAACGGGAGAAGTTAGGCTCTACCGGAATAGGCAATGGCGTAGCTATACCCCACGCTAAGTCGGATAAGATGAAAAATTTTATCCTGGCTTTTGCCCGCAAGAGAGAAGGAATTGATTATGGGGCTTTAGACGGTGAAAAGACTTATCTTTTTTTTCTTCTGGCTTCTCCTGAAAGTAATGTTGGGGGGCATTTAAAGATTTTATCCGGGATCTCGCGCTTGGTAAAAGATAAATTTATCGTAGACAGGCTGAAGAAAGCAGCCGATAAGAAAGAGATTATAAAAATATTTTCAGTTTTTTAATTATCCTTCCTTTTATTCCAATGAAATTTAGCAGGTTAATTTTTCTTATCGCCTTCTCGGCATTTTTTGCATGTCCTGTAATTTCTTCTTGCCAGGAACCATCCCGGAAAGATCTTGCGAGATTAGTGTTTTTTTATTCTCCTGCCTGCAACCATTGCGCGTCAGCCAGGCAAAATTTAATACCCCGGATCGAGGAGAGGTTTAAAGGCCGGATTGAAATTGATTACCGGGATATAACTAATATTGAAAATTATAAGATGCTTATCAGCCTGCAGGAGAAATACTCTAAGTCTGGAAATATTATTCTGCCGGTTTTTTTCTTCGAGGGGAATATAGTAAGCGGTGAAAAAGATGTGAATGAAAATCTGATCAGGGTTATTGATAATTCATTGAACGCTTCTCCAAAGAAAGAAAATCATTCATTTTCAATTGATCTTAAGGAGCGCTTTTTATCATTTACTCCTCTGGCTGTAACCGGCGCCGGGTTGGTCGATGGGATAAATCCTTGCGCTTTCACCGTGGTGGTATTTTTCATTTCTTTTCTGGCGTTGCAGGGTTACCGTAAGCTGGATATGGCGATAACCGGGGTATTTTTTATAATTACAGTATTTTTAACTTATCTTTTGATCGGATTAGGGATATTTGACGGGCTATACCGGATTTCCGGATTCTGGATAGTTGCCAGGGTAATTAATTATTGCCTGGGGATATTAAGTTTAATATTAGGAGTGTTTTGCGTTTACGACTTGATCAGATTAGTCAAGACAGGGGATTCACAAGGCATGATCTTGCAATTACCTAAAAGCGTTAAGGAACGGATCCATTCCCTGATCCGGCTTCATTACCATAATCCCCGCAGGGCTGAAGGCGTAAAGCCTAAACTGCGTATTTTTCAGTTAATTTTTACCGCGGTTACAATTGGTTTTCTGGTTAGTTTATTGGAGGCGGTATGTACGGGACAACTGTATCTGCCAACCATAGCTTTTATACTTAAGGCCTCTGAGTTTAAAATAAGGGCGGTCTTCTTTCTCTTGCTTTATAATGTTATGTTTATTATTCCTTTGCTGGCGGTATTCTTGTTAGCAATGTTTGGTTTGACTTCGGTAAACTTTTCGCAGTTCATGCGAAAATATATAGTTTGGATTAAATTCATTATGGCAGTTGTTTTCTTTAGTTTAGGTTGGTTATTAGTCTGGAGATTATGATGAAAAGGATATTTGCCGTTTTAATCTTAGTATTATTGTCTTTAACCTCCCCTAATTGTTTTGCCGCAGGAAATAATCTGACCGGCGAGGCAGCTCTGGATGAGTTGTATATCTGGGATTTCGGAACGGTTAAACAGGGGGTAGAGTTAAAGCATGATTTTAACCTTACAAATGACTCCGGAAAAGTTTTAAATATTAAAAATGTGAATACCTCCTGCGGTTGTACCGGCTCAAAGGCTGACAAAAATAAATTACAGGCGGGTGAATCTACCCGGATCGAAGTTATTTTTAAGACTAAAGGTTATTCCGGAGCCATCCAGCAATTTGTTTATGTAAATACCGATAATCCGGACAATCCTATTTTGAGGTTTACAATTAAGGCAGAAGTGGTAAAATAACTACCTAATTCGTAAATAATTTAAAAAACGGAGGCATATTAAGATGTGGCTTTTGCATTTAAAGATGTGGCTTTTACTTACCGCGTTGTTTGCGATTATTTACGCAGTTATTGTAATGATCGGCTCATATTTGGGCATTGGAGGTTTTGGTTTTTACCTGTCTATCTCACTGGCTATGATGTTTATACAATACCTCATCGGCCCTAAGATAGTAGAATGGACCATGCGGATCAAATATGTCAAAAGGCAGGACCAGCCTAAATTGTTCCAGATGGTTGAGAGCCTGGCTGTTAGGGCAGGTATTCCTATGCCTAAGATAGGCATCGCCCAGATATCTCTTCCTAACGCCTTTGCTTTCGGCAGGGGTATACGAGACGGAAGGGTTTGCGTTACGCAGGGTATTTTAAATTTATTGAGTGATGATGAGCTTAAAGCGGTTTTGGGCCATGAGCTGAGCCATTTAAAGAACCGGGATGTTTTAACCATAACTCTGTTATCGGTTATCCCGATGATTATGTATCGGATCGCCTGGCAGTTTCTGTTTTTCGGGCGCCGGCGCGATGAAAGAGGAGGCAATACGGCGCTTTTAGGTATGGCGGCTTTTATTTTCTATTTTATTACTAATCTTTTAGTGCTATATGCATCCCGGATCCGGGAATATTTTGCTGACCAGGGTTCGGTCCTTTTGGGCAACCAGCCAAAATTCCTAGCTTCTAGTTTATATAAGTTAGCTTATAGTTCAGCCCGGACGGATAAGGAATCGCTTAAAGAGGTTGAGGGTTTAAAGGCATTTTTTATAAATGATCCATCGCAGGGGTTAAAGGAGATCCGGGAATTAAAGCAGCTGGACCTGGACAACAGCGGAACAATCGATGCCTCTGAGCTGTCCGTTTTAAGGAATAAACAGGTGCGCCTTAGGTTTGCCGATAGATTACTGGAATCATTTAGCACCCATCCTAATATGCTTAAAAGGATAAAAGCGCTCAGCCGGATACGGGCATAATTTTTTAAGAATATATGCCGATAGACGCCAATATACATATTCCCCAGGAGACTGCGCGCAGGCTCAGCCTTTACTTGAGAAGCCTGAAAAGGCTTATCCAGAATAAGACTAAAGTCGCTTCCTCCGAAGAGATCACCAGGTTTTTGAATGTTTCTTCGGTTCAGTTCCGCAAAGACCTTTCGTATTTCGGGGAATTTGGCCGCCGGGGCATAGGTTACGATGTAGAAACGCTTAGGCAGGAAATCGGTAAGATCTTGGGCACCAATGTTGTCAGGAAAATTGCCTTGATAGGAGTAGGAAAACTCGGCTTTGCCCTTTTAGGTTATCCGGGGTTTTTGGAGCTGAATCTTCAGATATCCGCAGCTTTTGATAATGACCCGGAAAAAATCGGCAAGGTCCTCGCAGGTATAAAGATCGAAGATATCCGCAGGATGAAAGAATTGATTATAAACAGAGGAATCAAGATTGCGGTTCTTTCTGTGCCCGCTGATGAAGCTCAGGGCATAAGCGAAAAATTGGCCGGTAGCGGGATCAAGGCGATCTTGAATTTTGCCCCGGTAAATTTAAGTTTACCGGGTAATATCTATGTTTCTAATGTGGATATGGCCTCGGAATTAGAGAGCCTGGTTTATAAATTAAAAAGAGGGCGGCTGTGAAAATACTGGTTATTAACTCCGGAAGTTCTTCGATAAAATATCAGCTTTTTAATATGCCTCAGGAAGAAGTTATTGCCAAGGGGCTGTTGGAGAGGATCGGCGAAGAAAAATCTTTCTTCATTCAGAAGAGCGCTAAGGGGAAACTTGAGTTGGAAGGATCCATCGCTACCCATGAGCAGGGGATCAATTTTATTATCGATATGCTTACTGATAAAGAAAAAGGCGTTATTTCTTCTATCGAAGAGATCCAGGGCGTAGGCCATAGGGTTGTCCATGGCGAAGAGGAGTTTACCGAATCAGTTTTAATTAATGAGAAAGTAATCATGAGGATTGAGGAGTATGCGGACTTAGCCCCACTACATAACCCGCCCAATCTTATGGGCATAATGGCTAGCAAGAAATTTCTGCCTAACGCTATCCAGGTAGCTTGTTTTGATACTGCCTTTCATCATGCTATCCCGCCCAAGGCCTATATTTACGGTATTCCGTATGAATTATATGAAAAATACAAAATACGCCGGTATGGTTTTCATGGTACTAGCCACCTTTATGTTAAAAGGAGGCTAGTTTCGATTCTAAAAATGCCCAAGGAAGAATTGAATCTGATAACCTGTCATTTAGGAAATGGCTGTAGCGTTTCAGCTATAGCCCACGGAAAATCAGTAGATACCAGTATGGGCTTTACCCCCTTGGAAGGTTTGGTAATGGGGACTCGTTCGGGTGATATCGATCCGGCTATAATCTTTTATTTAAACGGGAAAGGTTATACTCCCGAAGACCTGAATAAGCTTCTGAATAAAAAAAGCGGCTTAATGGGTATTTCCGGGATTAGTAATGATATGCGTAATCTATTTTGGGCCCAGGAAAAAGGTAATGAGAGGGCGAAATTAGCAATTGAAGTATTTTGTTACCGCTTAAGGAAGTATATCGGCGCCTACCTGGCTGTATTAGGCAAAACTGACGCTATAATATTTACCGGAGGGATCGGGGAAAATAATCCTCAAATCCGTCAGGATACCTTGAGCGGCATGGAGAGTTTAGGTATAGAGATCGAAGAAGAAAAGAATGTTTCGACAGTAAAAGGGGTAGAGGCCCAGATAAGTAAAGATAGCTCCCGGGTCAAGGTATATGTAATACCTACTAATGAAGAACTATGCATTGCCCAGGATGCCTACGAACTGACTAAGGTTCAGCCCGGGGTTATAAGTTTAAAAATCGACTAAATTTTCCCTTGACAGTTTAACGCCGATAAGATATTATAACAAAATTAAAGAAAAGTAGGAATTGCAATTTTTTTTAGGGTTAATTTGTGATTAGTTTCACAAAGTAGTTTTCCCTCTAAAATATTCCCGTCCCAGACAAATTAAAAATGATCAAGATATTCTATATTAAAGATAAAGATTTACCTTTTTTGATTAACAGCCTATGCGCAGACTATAAGGTCTTTTCGCCTTTAATCAAAGAGATTGAAGGCGAGAAGACGGATTATTCCTATAATAGGTTGTTTAAGGGTGACATTCCGAGATTTAGCGCTTACAGGGCAGTTGAACCGCTAAAGACTTTTTTTACCAGCCCCCTTGAAAAAGTATCCGGGTATTTCAAAGAAGGCGTTAATTTCAGGGAGCCGGAAAAGATAGTTATCTTTGGGGTAAAATCTTGCGATATTCAGGGGCATAAGGTTCAGGATTTCGTATTTTTAGAGGGCCAGGAAAAAGATTCTCTGTATAGAGCTAGAAGAGAGAATACGGTTTTGATCTCGGGTGACTGTACTGATTTTAAAAATGTATGTCACTGTTTGGCCTGGGAAGTGCTGCCGCATCCTACCGTTGGTTTTGATTTGAATCTATCTCCCTTAAATGACGGTTATATTGTTGAATCAGGATCGGATAGAGGGGAAGCGTTTATTCAGCGGTATAAGGATTATTTTGTTCCTGCCAAAGAAACTCAAGTGTTGGCCCGCAAAGCCAAAAGGGAGAGCTTTATTGAGCGTTTAAGGAAACATCTTCTCCCTCAAGGGCTGGTTTCTAAGGCTGAGGTCCAGAGGTTAATGAAAGACGGTTATAGTGCGGATACCTGGCAGAAATTTATGCTTACCTGTGTTGAATGCGCAGGGTGCAATCTTATCTGCGATACCTGCCATTGTTTTCTTTTATCGGATGAAAAAGATAGGGATGAATTCTCCCGGTTAAAGGGATGGGATTGTTGTCAGTATACTAATTTCTCTCGCGTTGCCGGAGGAGCTAATCCTTTAAAGACCAGGACCCAGCGCCTGCGCAACAGGTTTATTAAGAAATTTGATTTTTTTATAGATAATATGGGTATTCCCGCTTGCTGCGGGTGTGGTAGGTGTATTGAGGTTTGCCCGGGAAAGATCGATATCCGGGAAGTCTTAAAAGACGTCAAAGACAAGGTAAGTAGGAATAAATGAAAAATATTTATAAGCCGACAGAGGCAATTATAGAAGGTATAATAACAGAGTCGCCTAACATTAAGACTTTTGTGTTGAGGCCTAAAGTTCCATTTGAATTTAAGACCGGGCAGTTTATTGAATTGACTCTACCGGGGATCGGCGAAGCCCCTTTTACTCCTTCATCCGATCCTAACATCAAGGATAAAATGGATATAACCATAATGAAGGCCGGTGAGATTACTTCGTTATTGCATGGTATTCAGCCAAATACGCCCGTAGGTATCCGCGGCCCTTATGGTTTAGGATATCCATTGGATAAATTTACCGGAAAGGATATTTTGATAGTTGGCGGTGGCGTAGGCTTAGCGCCTTTACGTTCGTTATTGTTCGCGTTATTCGGCTCGATGGATAAATACAATAAAGTAGTCTTACGTTATGGATCGCGGACCGCTAATGATATTATTTATAAAGGGCTTATTCCTGAGTGGGCTAAATTAGATAAAGTTAATATGATGGTCACGGTTGATGTGGGAGATCCTTCGTGGAGTGGTAACGTAGGTTTAGTTACTACTATATTAAAGGACTTGCCCGTAGATTTGAATAATGCGGCGGTAATAGTCTGCGGCCCGCCCATAATGATGAAATTTGTAACCTTAAAATTACTGGACTTAGGGTTCAAACCACCGGATATCTATCTTTCTATGGAGAAGAGTATGTCCTGCGGCCTGGGTAAATGCGGGCATTGCCGTATCGGGCCGTATTATGTCTGTAAAGACGGTCCGGTGTTTACGTATGAACAACTGAAAGATTTGCATGATATTTGGGACTGATGAACCAGTATATAGTAGTTAGTAGGTAGTAGGTAGGGTTTGGTTTTTCTATATATTATCTACTACATGCTTCCTACTGATTAATTAAAGCAATATATATTAGTTGTTAGATAGGTTTTAGTTTCCCTATATACTATCTACTACATACTACCTACTGATCATGAAAAGATTATATATCGATCTGGATATTTGCAATAACTGTAAGGAGTGCCGGGCATCTTGCAGTTATTTGTATCATCCGCAGAATAACGGAGTTACCTCTTTACGCGAATATGCCACCTTTACTTTATTTTGCCGGCATTGCGAAGAAGCGCCTTGCGTAAACTCTTGTTATCATGATGCCCTGGAAAAACAGCCTGACGGGATATTGAAACGTTACAATATGCGTTGCACCAGCTGTAAGTCTTGCGTTATTGCCTGTCCTTTTGGCACGATTCTTACGGATTTTATACCATACCTGGATTCACGCTGTGATTTTTGTATAACTAAGGCTGATGCGATGCCGGTATGCGTTACTAATTGTCCTGAAAAGGCAATTGAGGTTCGGGAAGTCGAAGAGAATATTGAGCAGAATATTTATTTTATAGGCAATACCCTGGCAGTGTGTTCCAGGAAATGGTTAAGAGAGGATATCCAGCCTAAAAAGAAATGAAAGCCCTATTTTATTATTTTATATTTCCGGGTTTCTTGTTTAGCGTAGTTATCGGGCTATTGGCCTGTTGGGTAGATAGAAAGGTTACTGCCCGCTTACAATGGAGAGTAGGCCCGCCCTGGTATCAGAACTTTGTGGATATTATAAAATTATTAGGCAAAGAGATTATTTTTCCTGAAGGCGCGAAAATCACATTTCTCTTAGCTCCTTTCTTAGGGGTATTAAGCTTAGGCTTAGTTAGCACTATCTTAGGGCTAAATATTATTTATCCTGGTCAGGGTTTTTTGGGGGATTTGATTGTAGTTTTATATCTTATGACTATACCGGCGATAGCTATGATTATCGGGGCATCTGCATCAGCTAACCCTTTAGCCTCGGTAGGCGCTTCCCGAGAGATGAAATTAGTTTTAGCTTATGAGCTGCCATTTCTATTATCCGTTATTACGATTATCCTAAGATCCGGCGGGAGTATTCAGTTAGGAAATATATTGGCCCATCAGGTCAGTTTTGGCTCCAATATAATTTCTTTCTCCGGGGCAATAGCTTTTATAGTGGCTATACTTTGTATCCAGGCTAAGTTAGGCTTTGCCCCTTTTGATATCTCTGAGGCTGAGCAGGAGATAATGGCTGGAACCCTAATTGAATATTCCGGTCTTCCTTTGGCGATCTTTAAACTAATTAAGGCTCTATTGCTTTATACTTTGCCTATATTTCTAATAACGCTATTCTGGGCTAAGGATTTAAGCCCCTTATTTTTAATCGGAAAATTTATCGCTATATTGGTCATAATAATCCTGATAAAAAATACCAATCCCAGGGTGCGTATCGATCAAGCGGTCAGGTTTTTCTGGGGAAAATTAACTTTAGTAGCGTTAATCGGTTTAATATTAGCGATTTTAGGATTATAATATGAATATCAAACTTAAGGCTCTCACTAAATCATTATGGGTATTCCACGCCGCAGCTTCGCCTTGCAATAACTGCGACATTGAGATTTTGGATGTCTTAACACCCCGCCATGATGTGGAGAGGTTTGGGATAACCTTGGCGGGAAGTGTCAGGCATGCGGATGTGCTTTTGGTTACCGGAGTGCCAAATTATAAGAGCAAAGGGATATTGAAGAGGCTTTATGAACAAGCGCCTAAGCCCTGTTTAGTGATTGCCATCGGTAGCTGCGCCTGCGGAAGGATAATGTTTAGAGAATCTTACAATAGCCCTTGTCCGGTAGACGAAGTAATCCCTGTGGATGCTTATGTTCCGGGTTGCCCGCCAAAGCCCGAGGCGATTATTGCCGGCGTTGTTAAGTTAATAGAAAAAGTTAAGCACACAACAAGCAAAGTATAGGATATTTAAATAAGTGTTATGTTTTGCTAATTTAGCGAAATCCTCCAAAGCCCGTCAGAGTTTTTACGCGTCTATTAAAAGGCGTGGGAGGATAAGGAGTAATAAATAATGTCTATACGCGAAAAGATTAAGGAAAAATTATCCCGGGCCATAATTGATTATAATGAGCATTCACCTAGAAGGATATACATCCTAATTAAGCAGAAAGATTTAAAAACAGCAGTAACCTTATTATTTAAGGAGTTAGGTTTAAGGTTTATTACTTCCTCAGGGCAGGAAAACCCTGATGGCTTTGAGATAATTTATCATTTTAGCGCTGATGCGTCTGGCGAAGTTATATCCTTGCGGGTGAATTTGGAAGATAGGAAAAATCCTAAAGTAGATTCAATTACCCCTATAATTATCGGGGCTGAATGGATAGAAAGAGAGATTTGGGAGTTATTAGGGATTAATTTCATCGGTCACCCCAATCTCAAGCGTCTGCTTCTGGCTGAAGAATGGCCGCAGGGCGAATTTCCTTTAAGGCATGATCATGACCACGAGCATGAACATAGTCATGAAGATAAAAAAAATGATTAATAAAAGGTGTTTTTACCCCCGCTGGTTCGTTTTGCTTTGTAGAACCGAATCAAAACGACGGGGGTTTCACTAAATGTCTGCCTGAGGCAGACGTATCGAGGTGTTCAATGTCGCATAAAGTAGTTGTTCCTATCGGGCCATACCATCCATTACAGGAAGAGCCTGAGTATTTCCGGCTCTATGTTGAAGGAGAGAAGGTAGTAGACATAGATATTGTTATAGGTTATTTGCACCGGGGGATTGAAAAGTTATCTGAATCCAAGCATTTTGACCAGGTTGCCTTTTTGGTTGAACGCATCTGCGGGATTTGCTCTAATAGCCATCCTATAGCTTATTGTCAGGCAATGGAGGATTTAGCTGGGATCCAAGTGCCGGAAAAGGCCCTTTATATCCGGACTATAATCGCTGAATTAGAAAGGATCCATAGCCATCTTTTATGGCTGGGTTTAGCCGGCCATTTTATAGGTTACAATACGGTTTGGATGTGGGCCTGGAAATACCGCGAGCCGGTCTTAGATATGTTTGAAATGATTTCCGGTAACCGTAACCACTACGCTATGATGAAAATAGGCGGGGTGAGAAGGGATATTTTAGATGAAGACATACCGGCATTAAAGAAGACCTTGGATGATTTAGTCCCGATAGTGGCTATGTTTAAGGGCGCGGTTATGGATGATCCGGTTATTCAATCCCGGCTTAAAGGGGTAGGAATTTTAACCAAACAACAGGCTATAGATTGGTGCGTAGTTGGGCCTACGGCCCGGGCCTCAGGATTAAACATGGACCTGCGCCGGGATGACCCTTATGCGGCTTATGATATGGTAAATTGGAAGGTTATTGTCCAGGAAGAGGGGGATATCTTTGCTAAAACAGTAGTGAGAATTTTGGAATTAGGAGAGTCAATAAGTATTATCCGTCAATGTTTAGATAAGATGCCCAAGGGAGAATTTGACGCTAATGTTAAACAAATACCTGCAGGAGTTGGGATAGGAAGGATTGAGGCGCCCCGCGGTGAGTGTTTCCATTATGTAAAGTCTGACGGGACTAACCGGCCAATAAGGCATAAGATCCGCGCTCCCAGCTATATGAATGTAGCTTCTAATAAAGTAGGGGCAGTCGGCGGGACTATCTCGGATGCGGCAATTACCTTAGCTGCGGTTGACCCCTGTTATTGTTGCACTGAAAGGACCGCGGTTATTGAGAAATCCTCAGATAGAAAAATCTTAAACGGCTTCGATTTGATTAAATTATCTCAAGACAAGACAGAAGCGCTTAAAGAAAGAATGGGCCATGGAACAATTAAATGAGATAAGAAACAAAATCATAGAAATGGCTAAGTTGTCTTTAAAGATGTGGCAGACTACCTTTCAAACCTTTATGGAGCACGACCTGGATTTATTAGCTAAGGTTTTGGAAGATGAAGATAAGCTGAATAATTATGAAAAAGAAATAAACCACCAGCTGGTTGATTTAGTTAAAGTTACGAATAAAGAGGTGAAACAGGATGCGATTCTGTATTCCGAGGTGGCGGGGGATTTAGAGCTTATCGGCGATTACTGCAAGGATATATTAGAAAGGGTTGAGATTAAGATTGAAGAGAAATTGCTTTTTAGCGATGAGACAGTAAAGGAATATGTTGTTTTGTATAATAAAGTAGAAGAAGAATTAAATAATTTGGTTGACGCTTTAAGTAGGAACGAATTATGTGTTTTAAAAGAACTTTCTAAGGGGCATAAGGGCGTGAATAATCTGGTTGATGTTTACCGCAAAAAGCATACCGAGAGGATGATTGATGGTGTCTGTAACCCGATAGGCTGTAATATGTATCTTAATATCCTGGATTTTACGGCTGAGGTTTATCATCATACTAAAAATATCGCCAGGAATTTAACTAAAATAAAAAGTTCTTTCCCAAGTTTGTAGCAAAAGGGAAATAACTTGATTACAGAGATTTTTCCCGCCAAGTAAATCTAGCAGCAGGCGGGATCCCGTTAACTACTTTAATTAACATGGCGGGAAAAAAGATTCCAGCGATTTTTCGTCGCTAATTAATCTCTGTAATCTGTGTTTAATCGCTGTAATCAGAAGCTTTATGGATAAATTTAGCCTGGTGCACAAAATTTTGCCCGAACTCGTTTATAGGCATAATCTTGGTAAATTACGTGCCGTAAACCTGAGAAAGCTTCAAATAAAATCATGATTAATATCTTCTATCCCTGGTTTAAATTAGACGCGCTAAGCGGATTTATAGCTTTAGCTATAGTTGGTTTTCTCGCCTTGATTTTAATTTATTCATTTAAGTTTATAAAAGGCAAGCCCAAAACGTTCCAGTATTATGTTTATATAATCTTGACTGCTTTGGCAGCGATAGGAACCGTGTTTGCAAACAAC
Organism: Candidatus Omnitrophota bacterium; assembly: GCA_018825985.1. Lineage (GTDB taxonomy): Bacteria > Omnitrophota > Gorgyraeia > Gygaellales > Profunditerraquicolaceae > JAHKAP01. The sequence goes on along the minus strand of JAHKAP010000077.1, from coordinate 4,779 downwards.
CTTATCCTGCTTTTAGTCTGTTGGGGTTTTTTAGGCCTGACTTTATATCTTCTTATTATTATGGGAAATGATGATGCCAGCTCAGCAGCAAAAAAGACTTTTATAATCGTGGGAGGAACGGATGCCTTAATGTTGTTTGGTATAGGTATAATCTATTATATGACCGGAACTTTTCAGATGGACCAAATAAAGATTTCCCTATCTACTAACTACTACCTACTACCTACTTTAGCATACTTATGCCTGGCTATCGCCTGTTTTGCCAAGGCCGGGGCAATGCCTTTTCATTCCTGGATCCCTGATTGCGCTAAATCCGCGCCTATTCCCGTTGTGGCTTTTTTACTCGCTTCCCTGGATAAATTATTAGGGATTTATTTATTAACCAGGATTTCTTTGGATATATTTACGATGAGCCAGGCCATGAATATATTTCTTATGATTACCGGGGCCTTTACCATTATTGCCGGGGTAATGATGGCTTTGGTTCAACATAATATGAAGAGGCTCTTGGGTTATCATGCAGTATCTCAGGTAGGGTATATGATTTTAGGTATAGGCAGCGGTAATCCTATTGGCATTGCCGGTGGCATATTCCATATGCTTAATAATACAATATATAAATCCTGTTTATTTTTAACTGCCGGAAACGTAGAATATCGTACCAAAACCTCTGAACTCGATAAATTAGGCGGTTTAGGTAAATCCATGCCTCTTACCTATATTTCTTCTTTGATTGCCAGCCTTTCTATATCCGGTGTTCCGCCTTTTAACGGTTTTGTCTCTAAGTGGATGATCTATCAGGGCCTTATTAGCCTATTAGGAACCGGTAATCAGGGATTGCGTATTATAGCAATCTTTAGCCTGGCCGCGGCAATGTTTGGTTCGGGCCTGACCTTAGCCAGTTTTATGAAACTAATTCATGCGGTTTTTTTAGGCCGGAAAGCAAACTGGCAAGTAAAAGAGGTTCCTTGGCAAATGTGGCTGCCTTGTTTAATATTAGCGATTACTTGCGTGATATTCGGCGTATTAGCTTATCAAATTCCGCTTAAATACTTTATATTTCCGGTTATAAAGGGGGTTTCTTTTATCGGAACCTGGTCTGCTTTGTTATCTACTTGGCTTATTATCATTGGTATAGTTCTGGGGCTTTTGATATTTAAATTAAGATGGTTAAGGCCTGTTTTGCGTCAGGATAACCCATTTACAGGAAGCGAAACCAGGGATATTCAGGAGAATAAAATCAACGGGACTGACTTTTATAACACCATCAAAGAGTTGCCGGTATTAGCTTTAGTTTACAAAAAGGCTCAGGCCGGACTGTTCGATATCTATGAGCAAGGAAAGAATTTAGTATTTTCTATCGGTCGCGTACTTCAGTATTTACATAACGGGGTTTTACCTACTTATTTAGTCTGGACATTGTTGGGGATGATTGGCCTTTTTTGGGTATTGTTAAAATAATATGGAATTACACATACTTTTAATATTCATGATCTTGGGGGCGATTATAGCTATTGAGGTAAAGGATTTGCTTTCAAGTGTAGTTGCCGTAGGCGCGGTTGGTTTTGCTCTCTGCCTTGCTTTTTTAATTCTAAAAGCCCCGGATTTAGCTATTACCCAGCTGGTGGTTGAGATCCTTTGTTTAATTATCCTTATCCGGGCTACAATTAAAAGGGATCTGCCTTTGGTAATCGAGGGCCGCTGGGTATTTAATACTATTTCAACCTTAGTTTTTATGGCTGTATTTATGTTTTGCGCCTGGCTTGCCTTAAAGGAATTGCCGCGTTTTGGCGAGCCTTTAATGCTGGTAGTAAAGAAATATTTAGCCGAGGCCAGGGTTTCTACCGGAGCGGCAAATATTGTTACTGCGGTGATTCTGGACTTCAGGGCTTATGATACCTTAGGCGAGGCAACAGTTTTGTTTGCTTCTGTAATCGGGATAATGGCGGTCCTGCGCCGTCCGGGAAGAAAGAAGAATAAATAAAATGAATTATAATCCGAAGACAGGTATGAGCTTGATCGTTAAGACCATTACCCGCTTGACCGTGGGTTTGATTTTGCTGTTTGGGATATATATTATATTGCATGGCCATCTTTCTCCGGGTGGAGGTTTTGCCGGAGGAGTGATTGTGGCCTTGTCATTTGTCCACCTTATGCTTGCTTTTGGTAAGGATACGGCGGTTGCCAAAATTTCCAGCAACTTAGCATCAAATCTGGAAAGCATCGGTGCTCTTATGTTTTTAGGGGTTGCCTTATTAGGTTTTTTAGGCGGTTCATTTTTCCTGAACATTTTAGGCAAGGGCCAGTCATTTAAATTATTCAGCGCCGGAAGTATACCTTTAAGCAATATAGCCATAGGCATAAAAGTAGGGGTGGGGCTGTTTGCTATTTTCCTGGCCCTGGTGATTTTAGAGAAATCAAAGAAAGAAGGTTAGATGAGCCTTTATCTGTTATGTTTATTATTGTTTTGCGTCGGGTTTTACGGAATTTTGCGCAAACGCAACTTAGTTAAGATGATCATAGGCCTGGGGATTATGGAATATTCCATGAACCTATTTTTTGTTTTACTAGGGTATCGTATGCAGGGGAGGTCTCCTATTGAAGCTATGGATCAGAATGTCCTGAATATGGTTGACCCGCTACCTCAGGCGCTGGTGCTTACTTCGATTATTATTGGCTTAGGGGTTACGGCTTTAGTCATTTCTATTGCTATTAGGATTTATGATAAATATGGCACCTTCGACATTACTAAAATAAATAAACTGAGAGGTTAAAGCCCGAATATGGTAAATATCATTCCTTTTTTTGTGATTATTCCGTTAGGAACTGCGTTTTTAATTTCATTACTGGGCAAGTATGTCCGGCATTTTGCCGGGATAGCTATATCTTTAAGCAGTGCGGTAGTCCTGGCTTTGTCTATATCCTGCGCTGTTTATTTAAGCTCAACAGCCGATAAAATTTTAGTTTACAAAATCGGCGGGTGGGTTCCTCCTTTTGGCATAAGCCTGGTGTTAGATGGGTTAAGTATTTTTATGTTGGTTATGGTAAGCCTGGTTTCATTTTTTGTAGCCGTATATTCCTTAAGTTATATGGAAAGGTACACCGATAAACCAAAGTTCTTTACCCTGTTTTCTTTAATGGTCTGCGGTATGAACGGAATAATTATTACAGGAGATCTGTTCAACCTTTTCGTGTTTTTGGAGATTGCCTCTATCGCCAGCTATGCCTTAGTGGCATTCGGCACAGAGGCAGAGGAGCTGGAAGCGTCTTTTAAATACGCAATTATGGGTTCAGTTGCTTCTTGTTTCATTTTTATTGGCATTGCCTTTTTATACGGCTTTACCTCTACTTTGAATATGGCGGATATAGCCAGGGTGTTAAGCGTTAAGCACAGCAGCTACGTATTGCCTTTTGTGGGGACCTTATTTTTAATGGGTTTTGGCTTGAAGGCTGCCTTGGTGCCGTTCCATGCCTGGCTTGCTGATGCCCATCCATCTGCTCCGGCTTCGATTTCAGCTATGCTTTCCGGAATTTTAATCAAGACCCTAGGGGTTTATGCCTTAATCAGGGTCTTTTTCAGCATCATCGGCTCAACCCAGGCATATCTGAGCGTGTTGATGTTTTTAGGCACAGCATCCTTATTAGTAGCGGTTATCCTGGCTTTATCACAGTGGGATCTTAAGAGGCTTTTAGCCTATCATTCCATCAGCCAGATTGGTTACGTAGTTTTAGGTATTGGGTTAGGAACGCCGTTAGGTATATTAGGAGGATTATTTCATTTGTTTAACCATTCTATATTTAAATCCCTGCTTTTTTTAAATTCCGGGGCCATAGATTATTGCTTAGGGACAAGAGATTTAAAAGAAACCTCAGGTTTAGCTAAAATTATGCCGGTTACTGCTAAGACTAATCTGATTGCCTCGATGTCTATTGCCGGGATCCCGCCTTTTAACGGATTTTTCAGTAAGCTTATTATTATCTTTGCTTGTATTCAGAGCGGTCATTTAGGTTATGGGCTTTGCGCCGTAATAGGGAGTATCTTGACCCTAGCTTCTTTTATGAAGGTGCAGAAGTATGCTTTTTTAGGCCGGCTAAAAGATAAATTTAAGAATATAAAAGAAGTGCCGGCGGCAATGAGATTGTCTATGCTCGCCTTGGCTTTTATTTGTGTTTTTGGGGGGATAATGCTCCTTATGCCGTTTCGGGTTTTTCTGGATGACGCGGTCCAGGCAGTGCTAAGAGGCACACATTATTCATCAGTGGTTTTTGAAGCGGTAGGAAAATAAAATAATGAAGAGCAGGCTAACTTTATTTGTCCTGGGTTTTGCGGTCTGGTCGCTACTGGTCTGGCCGCTGGATTTACAACATGCCTTAGTGGGCATATTTGTCTGTGGTCTTGTCGCTATATTGACCGGGGATATGTTTATCCGCCGGGTTAGCCATTTTAAGAGCCCGGCGAGGTATTTCTGGTTCATTTGTTTTACTTTTATTTTCTTGTGGGAGTGTTTAAAAGCGAATATTGATGTGGCTTTAAGGGTCTTAAACCCTAAAATGCCGATTAATCCCGGTATTGTTAAGGTCAAGACAACCTTAAAGTCAGAGACCGGCCTGACCTTCTTAGCTAATTCTATTACTCTGACCCCAGGGACGCTCTGTGTAGATATCGACCAGGATAATGGATTTTTATATATCCATTGGATTGACGTAAAATCTCAAGATATAAATAAGGCTACGGAATTAATAATGAGGAAATTTGAAGGTATCTTAAAAAGGATTTTT
>JAHKAP010000076.1 GCA_018825985.1 Candidatus Omnitrophota bacterium | reverse complement strand
CGAGCGCTCTATGAATTTATTGTTTTTAGACAACTTCTAATCGCCTTTCTTCGTCAAAATCCTGCCTATAAACAAAACTAACCCTGCAACAATAATCACCCCGGCAGCCGCTGATATTATATAAGCAAAACTTAAACGCGACAAACCTTTTTCCTCCCATCCTTTAATCGCATAATCCGGAATTGGCGCTTTCCATAAAGTAGACAAGCTTTCAAGGCCCTTAGGCGCGTAGCCGATAAACCGACGCACCTCCTCAATCCCCCATTCCCCCCAGGCTGTTTTAGAATTAAAATAACCCGGGATCAATAATCCCAGAGGAGATAATATCACCAATATAAATATCCCTATCCAAAATTTAGAGGTGATCTTCATACTCTACTCTGTTGAGCTTAAGAGCTCCGGGGCTTGTTTCTGCAGATATTTTATAACCAAGGCAGTTACTCCGGCTTCGATCCAACCGAATATCAAAAGATGTTCTGCGGCCATCACAGACACAGCCACCCTTAAGCCGTAAGGAGAATACAAAGCCTGTCCATCGGCCGTATGATGCAATAATGGCTGTAATCCGAATTCTATTCCTGTAAATATAGCTGCTATGTTTAAGGCAATATAGCCAGCAATGCCTGCCGCGACAACTCTTCTTTTTGACGTTATCGCAGCTTTACAACTGATAGCTTTATACAAATAATACCCGGTAAATGGCATAATAAAAGCCATGTTAAAACAATTAGCCCCTATTGCGGTGATGCCGCCATCTCCGAATAATAATGCCTGAATAACCAAGGCCACGGTTATAGCAATACAGGCTGCCCAAGGGCCTAAAAGAATCGCCGTCAATACCGCGCCCACCGCATGCCCGGTAGAGCCTCCAGGAATAGGGATATTAAACATCATTATAACAAAACTAAAAGCCGCGCCTATAGCTAATAACGGCACTTGTTTTACCTTAAGAGTCTTTTTAACTACTTTTGAAGATAATGCCCATGTCGGCAGCATGACCAAATAAAAAAATCCGCAAGTTGCCGGCCCTAAATATCCGTCAGGTATATGCATGGCTATAGTCCTAAATCGGTAGGAGCTCTTCCTATAGAACGCAGTAATTTAACAATATTCTCGATCCTCATTTCAACATCCTCTTCCACTCCCGCGCGCTCTGGGTAAATATCATAAAACCGCTGGTATTTCCTGGGGGTTACATTGATCATTAAAGAATTAGCCCCTGCCATAAGCCCCGACCTTAAAGCATTTGCCCTATCTAGTGTCTCAAATGAAGTATTTACCAAGATCTGGGCCTTGGGATTTAAAACCCGCGCATTAGCGATTGTATTTAAAACTGTCTCAGTATGGACCAATGGGGTATTAGCTAAAGGCGTATCCGGGTGAGGTATAAAAGGCCCAAACGAGAACATATCCGCGGCCAAGGCGTTAGTCAATTCAATATTCTTTTTTATATCTTCTTCTTTCTCGCCCGGTAGTCCGATAAGGAAACCGGTCATTACCAGATACCCTAATTTATGGAGCTTCCCGATCAACTCCACCCTATTTTTAAGTTCCCGGCCCGGCCTTAATTGAGCGTATAAATCAAGGTTAGCAGTCTCAAAACGTAGGAGTACACTTCTGGCCCCTTCTTTATATAATCTTTCATATAAGCCAAAGTCTCTTTCGCCTAAACTTAATATAATTAAAGAAGGTGAATCTTGCCGGATCTTCTTTACCAAATAAACTAATTTTTCCTCGTCATACCAGGGATCTTCTCCGGACTGAAGCACCAGAGCCTTAAATCTCAATTTATGCACGGCAAACCTTGCAGCCTCTAATATCTCATCCAAGCTCATCCTGTAGCGGGCAAGTTTGGAGTTACTTTTACGGATACCGCAATAAAAACAGTCCATACCGCAATAATTAGAAAACTCGATTATCCCATGGGTACAGCAGGAATTGCCGTGGTATTTCTGGCGCAGATTATTTGCCCTTTGATAAAGGGTCTTGGGGTCCTTTTGAATAAGCTGGCTATCGATCTCCTGGAGCTTAAAAAATAATTCCTTCCAGCTTTCTAATACGGGTAAGGCTTCTCTTTCGCTGATCTTCTGGATAATAAATCCGCCCTGGGCATAGGCATAATCGCCTATCTTTAGATCAAAGAATTCATTACGGGCTTTTTTTTGTTCACCAAAATACTCAACGCTAACTATATTGTCTTTTATTCCGGTGATCCTGCCGGGAATAGCATAACACATACTAAAAATAAAGGTCCCGTTTGCCCTGCTTTATTTCTTCTAAGCTCAAGCGGGTTTTCTGACGCAGGGATTTATCTTCTATTTTATCCAAATAGGCCTGGATTATCTCCTGGCCCTTTTCATAAGTTTCATTTTTAGCGAAATCTTCCAGGTATTCCGCAAAAGTCAGGATCCCGTTGGGCCGGCAGAAATTATGAATCTCGCCCGGCTTGGAAAATCCCATGAATTCCTCACCTGTTCTTCCCAGACGATAACAAGCAGTGCAAAAACTGGGCAGAAACTCATTCTTGACCGCATCACTAATCACTTCTTCCAAGCAACGCTCATCCTGAACCTTAAATTGGGATTGATCGGTCTTTTTACCATATCCTCCTACTGCGGTGCAAGAACCGGCAGAAGCCTGGGAGATACCAATTTTAAAAGCTTGGGAGCGTATTTCCGGGCTCTCGCGGGTAGAAATTATCATACCGGTGTAAGGAACTGCCAACCTTAAAATAGCAATCAATTTTAGGAAATCTTCATCACTGATTTTATGAGGTAATTTTAAATTAACTGTAGCAGCCTCTCTAACTCTGGGCACAGATATGGTATGCGGACCTATTTTGTATTTCTTATCTAAATACCAGGCGTGGGTAATAAGGGCCAGGGTTTCAAAACGCCAATCATACAGGCCAAAAAGTACCCCTAACCCCAGATCATCAAGCCCAGCTTCAAAAGCCCGCTCATAAGCGCTGATCTGACGCAAATAATCAGCCTTAGGCCCATGATGGATTTTTTCATAGGTATTACGGTGGTATGTCTCCTGGAATAACTGATAAGTCCCGATCTTGGCTTTCTTTAATTTACGGTAATTTTCAACCGTGGTAGCGGCAATATTGACATTGATCCTGCGGATACTCCCTTTATCGGTCTTCACGCTATAAATTTTATCTATAACTTTGGTAACATAATCGATATTGTTGTTTAAAGGGTCTTCTCCGAATTCCACCAGCACCCTCTTATGTCCCATATTGATCAAGACCTTAGTTTGCTCCTCTACTTCCGCCAGGTTCAAGCGCTTACGTTTAAACGCCATATTACGGCTATGGAAATTGCAGTAATCGCAGTCATTAATGCAGAAGTCCGAAACATATAAAGGAGCAAAAAAAACCAGCCGCTCTCCATAGATCTGATTTTTGACCCATCCGGCAGTATCCAATAATTCCCGGATAAGTTCAGGCTCGGATAAATTAACCAGTATACCCGCTTCTTCAGGAGTGAGCCCGGCCTTAAGTTTAGCCTTGCTAAGAATATCCCGGACAGCCTCTTTAGAAGGAGATCCGGTCTCTTCCAGAATTTTGATTATATTTCTTCCGTTAATAATATTTTCTACCATTAAATTAGTTTATTCTTTATTGATTTCACAGATTAAGCTGCAGATTGACCGATTAAATATTAAAAACAATCCGTGGAATCTACCTTAAAAATCTGTGAAACCATTATTTACTTAGGATTTATATACTGCTTCCCGACGACAGTGGGGGCAAAGGACTTTCAGGCGGTCGGCTCGCGTAAACTCCTGTTTTTTATCGACAGGCGCTTCTTCTTTGGTAACGAGGCTTAGATTCTGGAGGTAAAATAACATAAGCGAGGCGTTGGAAAAACACAAAGGGCCTAAACGTTTAGCCACCCATAATATCTGATCGTAAGGGGCGATTATCTCGCCGCAGCATTCACAAAGAACTAATTCTTTTTCTATCTCCTGTTTTAAATCCTGTCTTTTTTCAGTCGTAGCCAGGTCAAAGTCATTGGAAAGCATTATCCCTTTTCCGGTAATGCAGCTTGCCTGACATTGGCCGCAAAATATACATAAATCCCAATGCACAGTAAACTTCCTTTTACTTTCTTTATCCTGCATTTCAATAGCCTTAGCCGGGCAAACCTGGAAACAAGCTCCACAACCCACGCAATCATCTTTATGGAATTCCGACCTACCCCTAAACCTGAGATAAGGCGTATGCTTCTGGTAAGGGAACCTGTTGGTATATGGCCCTTTAATTATAGCCTTGATCGCCTCTTTTAACTCTCTTAACTTAGGATACCTCATCCCGTTTTCCCCTATAAATAGTAGGTAGTAGATAGTAGGTAGAATGTAGGGCTTCCCCTAACTACTACATGCTATCTACTGCTTTTATCTTCGTCGTATTGATCGCAAACTGATTTTTCCCAGAGTTTTACCCCGGATTTATGCGCTCCCCGGGCAAGGGCGTGGGCAGCCACAGGCGAAGTTAACAGTAAAAAAACCGCGGCCATAATTGCCTTTATCCCGGTCGGGCTAAATCCTTTAAAAATCAATGTCCCTATAAGAATACTGCAAGTACCTAAGGTAACGCATTTGGTAGTGGCCTGAAGACGGTTATAGACATCAGGTAGCCGTAACAGTCCCAGGCAGCCGAAAATGTCAAAACCCAAACCTACTATAATAAAAATAATCCCTATGAATTCGCGCAAGCCGGCAATATCCGTTAGCGGGAAATTATTCATCAAACCCCCTCCCCTCTAAATATTTAGCTAAAGCCAGCGCGCCGATAAAACTCTGTAAAGCCCAGGCAATAGCGATATCCAGGTACCAGTCCCTACCGGTAGGTATACTTAATATAGCGCAGAATCCGACAATCAAAATCCCTAATGTATCAATAGCTACTGCCCTATCCGCAGGTGTAGGCCCACGCAGAATCCTGAGAAGGCAAAGAAAGAAACAAAACATCAGGACAAAAAAACAGCGGGCTAATAAAGGAGACTGCCATCTGGATAAAGACGGGATATCGCAGAAAGTAATAAAAGATAACGCGGCAACTATAAAAATTAAGCCCAAAGAATAACGTAATCCGTTCTTAAATGCCTTCATTATTCAAAAATCCTTTTTAATATGCGTTCGAATTTGCCGG
>JAHKAP010000075.1 GCA_018825985.1 Candidatus Omnitrophota bacterium | reverse complement strand
GTATCCTTAGCTACAGTTTGTTGGGTATTAGATTCCCGCGTAGTTAAGCTTAATTTCTCAAAAATTTCTTTGCTTATACAAAGCAATTTCGTTAACTTTCCCTTATAAGCAGGGGGGTAACGATGTATGGTATCATTTCCAAGCGGCCTGATGTTTGTTGTTGCTTCAAATACAGAAGAGAGTATAATGCTAATTAGAAAACTTACAAAGGAGATCCTTTGGAGAGGAAGAATGAAACGATAAATAAACAAGTAAACAAGGACAGCCTTTTAGTTAATTACTGAATGTTAGCCCAAGGCGCTGCCGAAATGCAGGCCTTGGGTTTTTAATTTTAAGGGGGTAGCTATGGCACAGGAAGACAAAACCAAAGAAGAACTAATTGAAGAGATAAAGCTCCTGCAAAAGCGGATAGCAGAATTTGAGATACTGGATAGTAAAAGCAAGCAGCAGCAGGATGTTAGACGTTTAGCGACGGTGGTGCGTGACTCAAACGATGCGGTTATCATACAGGAAATCGATGGCCGGATCATCGCCTGGAACCGCGGCGCTGAACTGATGTATGGTTATAGCGAGAAAGAGGCGCTTGGAATGAACATTGAGTGCCTTACGACCCCAGAAAAAATAGTAGAACAAAAAGAGCTTACCCGCCGGCTGATGGCTGGCGAGATGGTTGTCTCATTTGAGACTCAAAGGATAACCAAAGACGGAAACATTCTCGATGTATGGCTGACAGTGACGAAATTGATGGAACATCCAACAGATAGAATCATCTCCACAAGCCGTGACATCATCAAGCCAATCGGGTTTGCCTTAGTAGAGCGTAATATCACTGAACGCAAAAAGGCGGAGGATGCGCTTAAGGAATCCGAAGAAAAATTTAGAATCATTTTTGATAATGCAAACGACGGAATACTTCTGGCGGATGAAGAGACAAAATTTTTTTATACCGGCAATAATACAATCTGTCAAATGTTAGGTTATAGTTCTGAAGAAATTAAAAATTTAGGGGTCATAGACATTCATCCCAAGGAAGATTTACCCTATATTTTAGGACAGTTTGAGAGGCAAGTAAGAAAAGAGATCGCAGTGGCTAAAGATTTGCCGGTGAAAAGAAAAAACGGAAGCGTTTTTTACGCTGACGTTAGCTCTTCCATTATAATACTGGCTGGAAGAACGTATCTCTTGGAGATATTTAGAGACGTCACCGAGCGTAAGAAAACAGACGAAGAAGCGCAGAAACATTTGCTGGAATTGGAAATTTTTTATAAGGCCAGTATAGGCAGGGAAGAGCGCATAATGGAGTTGAAAAAGCAGGTGGCGGAGCTGGAGAAAAAGCTTAAAGGGGCCTAAACCATCATGAAAACAAGCATTAGTAAAAAAATCTCAAGTATTTTAATCACAACTATCAGTATCATTGCAATATTCATGTTAATAATATTTTTTATCAGTATATGGAAATTGCGTTTTAATGACATCGGTAGCAGACATGCGCAAATTTCGCAGATATTCTCCAAATTCATCGCGCGTCAGATTGATCAACAAGTTGAAAATATGAATACTTACGTAAACAGTCCGTGGTGGCTTGATGCAATTAAAGAAGCGAATCTGCGTTATGAAAACTGGGAATCAAAAGCTATTCAGGAGTATATGGCACGTATGGATAAGCAGTGGGTTGCTTTGTCGGATAATCAGCTGCAGGAATGGTTGGGTAGCGCCCTGGGCCAGCGGCTGAAGTCGCTGGTGGAGAATGATTCAAATATCGCAGAAATATTTCTGACGGACCAATATGGCGGATTGATTGCTGCGTCAGGCAAAACCAGCGATTTTTATCAGGCGGATGAAGAATGGTGGCAATTAGCCTATAATAACGGTATAGGCCATAATTATTTTGGCGAAGTTGAGCTTGATGAATCCAGCGGGGTAATAAGTAGCGCTATAGCGATTCCAGCCAGGGATGAGAAAGGCCGGATTATCGCTATCGTAAAAGCCGTAGTAGATATTAGTAATTTTTTTAAAGAAACTGAAAATTATATAATTGATAAAACTGGTCATTCGGTATTGATTAATGAATATGGACGGGTGATTTATTGCGCTGGCATTAAACCGATGAGCGCAGCACCTCTATCGGCTATTTTGATAAAGAAGCTCGTAGATAGCAAGTATGCCTTTTCGATTATTAATCTAGGCCGCTCAGAAAAGTCGATTGTGTCTATCTCAGAGGTAAATAGCACATACTTTAAAAGAAACAATATTCATTGGTATTCTGTTATATTGCAAGATGAAGGTGAGGTTTTTTTACCGCTGTATAAAATCTTTAGTATAGTTTTAATTTTTACGTTGGTCTTGTCTCTTTTCGTCATAATATTCGTGCAAGGCATCACCAGAAAATTTTTTATTTTGCCGCTGAACGAGATTAATAAGGGAATGCGGCGTTTTTCCGAAGGGAAACAGGACTATAGACTTAACTTGAAGACCGGGGATGAAATAGAAGACCTCGCCACCTCGTTTAATGCAATGACTGATGATTTAATGAGTACGACAGTCTCTATTGAAAGACTGAATAAAGAAATCGTCGAACGCAAGAAAGCGGAAGATAAGTTAATTAAACTCTTGGCAGAAGAGATAAAATCCCGCGAAATAATGGCTAGTATGTTGGATGATAATAACAAAATCAGGGAAGACTTAGAAAGGAGTTTGAATGAATTAAAAGAAGTTCAGGCACAGCTTATTCAATCCTCCAAGATGGCCACTGTGGGCATGCTGGCAGGCGGGGTGGCGCATGAAATAAACAATCCTTTAACCGGTGTTTTAAATAATGTACAGCTGATTAAAATGATAGCGACGGATAAGAAGGATTTCAGTTTTGAGGAATTCAAACAGCTTTTGGACGTTATCGAGGAATCTGCTTTGCGTTGCACGAAAATAACCCGGTCCCTCCTGGATTTTTCACACGCCTCGAAAAAAGAATCTCTGCTTCTTTCTTTAAATGAAATAGTTGAAAAAGTAAGTATTTTGGTTACGCATGAGTTAAAACTTCAAAATATCCTTATTCAGCAGGACTTCCAGCCTGGCCTACCGGCAATCTTAGGAGACCCCCAACTTTTGCAGCAAGTTGTTTTTGATCTTATTTTTAATGCCAAATGGGCAATAGAGAAGAAATCCGAAAAAACCGGCGGGGCCATTACCATAAAAACGCAATATGAAACGGGGAAAAATGAAGTATGCCTTTCTATTTCCGACTCCGGTATAGGGATTTCAAAAGAGAATTTAGACAATATTTTTCAGCCGTTTTTTAGCACTAAAGAAGTGGGGCAAAGCACAGGATTAGGCCTTTCAATTGTTTATAGGATCGTGAGCGTCCATAAAGGCAAGATTACGGTTGAAAGTGAAGTGGGCGTCGGCACCACTTTTAAGATAAGTTTTCCCGTAATTTCAGAAATTTGAAATAAATGTAATAATCCGTTAGTATATTTGTAGTCAGGTAAGGGTAAAGATGCCGGTACCAGACCGGCTTCCCAACCTTTACCTTAACCAAATTACCTAGTCAATATTATGAGCGACAAGAAAAGGATACTTATAGTTGATGATGACGAAACGGTTTTACAGAGTTTAAAAAGGCTTTTGGAGGTGTCAGGTTTTGAGGTATTGGCGCTGAGCAGCGCCAGGGATATCCTGCGTTCTATTAAGTCTTTTAAGCCTGATATAATCCTGCCGGATATGTTAATGCCTAATTTAGGGGGCTTAGAAATTTGCCAGATGTTAAACGATGATAAAGAGATCCAGGGCATACCTATTATTATGATATCGGCTTTATCCGGTTACGCTGATATTGAAAAAGCCTATAAATTAGGAGTGGTGGGATATTTTACCAAGCCATATGATTTTTCAAAATTGCTGCAGGAGATCAACAAAGTAATCGCCTCCAAAGAGGGTAAGGCAATATGAGTTTATTCCGGGGGAGATCCTGCCCAGGTTTTGAGCGGGTTCAATAATTTGGGGATGTTATGCCTGAACTGGAAGAATTAAAAGAAGAGAATAAACGGCTCACCCAGGAGTTAAAGCAGAAGGTTTTTGAATCATCCATACTTTACGATATCTCCCATAATATAAGTTATACTTTAGGCTATGATGACCTCTTGCGGTTGATGATGGATTCTCTGCATAAGATCGTTGATTATGATGTCTGCACTTCTTTGATTTTACCCGATGAAAACAAAGAAGCGAAGATGCTGATGCGTTTAGCCCATCCGGTCAGCCAGGCTACTGTTGATGAGATACAGACTAAAGTCATTGATGCCCTGGCAGCTTTAAGAGGATCTAAGATCCCCAGGCAGGACATCGCCTTTGATATAAAAGGAGAGGCGCGGAATGATTCCCCGGATAGGATTAAATCCTCTTTTGATGTCCCTTTATTCGTGCGGAATAGGCCTGTCGGCATATTAAATGTATCCTCTATTAAAGATATAGAATATTCTGACGGGGATACCAAATTGCTTTACACTTTGGCTTCCCAGGCCCAGTTAGCTATTGAGAGGCTGCAGGCTGTATTGCTGGCGGAAAAGAGCAAGATGAGGGCGATGGTTGAGGGGATGTCTGAGGGCGTGGTGATGTTTGATGAAAAGGATCAACTGATTATATTTAGCGCCGCGGCCAAGGAGATGCTGGGGTATGACCTGTTGCTGCTCGGCAATCTGCAGGAAGTGAAAAAAAAACCTAGAAATATGCACAAGTTGGATATTCCTTTAGAGAAGCCATATCCGAGAGTCATTCATAGCGAAGGGATATGTATAGAGGAAGAGGAAGGAAGGTCATTAGGCACGATTTTCTTATTAAGGGATGTTACTAAAGAGTGCGAGATCGACCAGATGAAGTCAGATTTCGTTTCTATAGTATCCCATGAATTAAGGACCCCGCTGGCGGCGATGAAAGGGGCGGTGGATAATCTTATGGATGGGGTTTGCGGAGAATTGAACAATACGCAGAAAGAATGTATAATACTTACTCAGCGCAATATTAACCGGCTCAGCCGGCTTATCTCTGATCTTCTGGATATCTCCCGCATTGAGGCCGGAAAAATACAATTGAATAAGCAGGCAGCTGCTATTTCGCCTATCATAGAAGAAGTTTTATATTTCTTTAAGGATGTCGCTTTGCATAAAAATGTAAAGTTATCCGCTGTTTTTGATGAAGGCCTTCATCGTGTAGATATTGATCCGGATAAGATTACTCAGGTGGTGACTAATCTGCTCAGCAATGCCATGAAATTTACTCCTAAAGGCGGCGAGATAAGCATAAAGGTCTCTATAGCGGATGGATATCTTAAGGTAAGTATAAAGGATACCGGTATAGGCATACCTCATCAGGATCTGGATAGGGTGTTTAATAAGTTTTATCAGGTAGATCATGGCGACATCAATATCCAACGCAAAGGCACCGGATTGGGGCTTCCTATCTGTAGGGGGATCATAGAGAAGCACGGGGGAAGGGCCTGGGTTGAAAGTGAATTAGGCAGAGGCTCTACCTTCAGTTTTACTTTACCGGTAATAAAGGAGTGATTTTCTATGTCGAAGAAAATATTAGTGGTTGATGATGAGCAGGATATCGTGAGTATGTTAAAAATGCGTTTAGAGGCCTCTGGTTATGAAATACTCACCGCCAGCGACGGTAATGCCGCTTATAATACGGCTAAAGCTGAAAATCCGGATTTGATCATTCTGGATTTGATGCTGCCCGGAATGGATGGTTATCAGGTCTGCCGTCTGCTTAAATTTGACCAGAAGTATAAACAGATACCCATTATCATGCTTACGGCTAAAGGCCAGCAGGAAGATAAAGATTGGGGAGCAAAGGCAGGAGCAGATTTTTACATGACCAAGCCTTTTGAGGCAAAAGAACTCTTAAATAAGATCAAAGAATTTATAAAGGAGTAAGATATGCCTGGTTCAGACCATAATATGCCTTCGGTTAGCTTGAGTAATTATATCATTGAGCCGGAAGCCTTAAAATTAATCCCTGAAAGCATAGCCAGGAAATATACGATGGTCCCTATTTTTAAAATCCGGGAGACCTTGACCGTAGCTATTCCTAATACATCCGATATCGTTGCCCTGGATGAGGCAAGGCTGGCCTCCGGATGTGATATTCAGGCTATCCGGGCTGATGAGAGCGAGATTATCATGGTGATTGAGCAGAATTACAATATAAGCGATTCTATTGAAGAGATCGTCAAAGGCCTGGAAGGGATGAAAGTTGATTTTCTCTCGGGAAAGAAGATTGACGCTCAGAGGATGGAGAAGATTGTGGGTGAGCCGCCTATAATTAGGCTGGTCAATTTGATAATATTCCAGGCTTTAAAGGACCGGGCTTCGGATATCCATATTGAGCCGGAAGAAAAAAATATCCAGGTCCGTTTCAGGATAGACGGTATACTGCATAATGTTTTAACTTTTTCATTGGAAATGTTGATGCCCATAGTATGCCGGATCAAGGTTATTTCTAAGTTGAATATAGTTGAATCCCGGCTTCCTCAGGATGGCCATTTTTCTATGAGCATCGGCGAAAGGAATATAGATTTAAGGGTCTCTACCTTTCCGATTACATTCGGAGAAAAAGTAGTGATGCGTGTCCTGGACCGCTCCACTACTCTTTTAAGCCTGGATAAGTTGGGATTTTCGCCTGAGGTACTCGAAAAATTTGAGGTGATGATCCAAAAACCTTACGGGATAATCCTGGTTACCGGGCCTACCGGCAGCGGAAAATCTTCGACTTTATACGCCTCTTTAGGCAGTATTAAGTCCCAGGACAGGAATATTGTTACCTTAGAAGACCCCCGGGAATATATTTTTGAGGGGATAAATCAGGCGGAGGTTAATCCGGCGATAGGTTTTACTTTTGCCAATGGCCTTAGGTCAATATTAAGGCAGGATCCGGATATCATCCTAGTGGGGGAAGTAAGGGACGCTGAGACAGCTGAAATTTCTATCCGCGCGGCATTGACCGGACATCTGGTTTTAACCAGCTTGCATACAAATGACGCCAGCGGCGCGGTTACCCGCCTGATAAATATGGGGATTGAGCCATTTTTAATCGCCTCCAGCCTTATCGGTGTTTTAGCTCAGAGGCTGGTAAGGGTTATTTGCCCGAATTGCAAGGAAGAATATGCTGCTAGCGAGGAAGTATATAAAAGGCTGGGGTTAAGCAAAGATAAGTCGATCCATCTTTATCGCGGCAAAGGCTGCGTCCAGTGCCGCAACAGCGGATATAAAGGCAGGATCGGTATTTTTGAGGCAATGGTTTTAGATGACAATTTAAGAGAATTAATTATCAGCAATAAACCCGCCTCGGCAATTAAAGAAGCGGCCAAAACAGCCGGGATGAGTTTGTTAGAAGATGATGGTTTCGATAAAGTTTTAAAAGGCATTACTACTATAGAGGAAGTATTGCGGGTAGCATTTATTGATGAATAAGAGGAGGTATGGATTATGACAGCCAAGAAAGATATTAAAGTCCTGGTGGTGGATGACGAAGAAGTAGTGAGGGATTTTCTGCTCAGGCTTTTGGCTCTGGGAGGGGTAACGGTTACGGCTGTAGATAGCGGCTATAAGGCGATCGGGGCGGCTAAGCAGGCCAAATTCGATATAATTTTTTTAGACGTCAGGATGACCGGGATGGATGGGTTAGAAACATACAGAGAACTTAAAAAGATAAATCCTCTGGGCAAATATGTTATGATGACCGGCTATGCGGTAGATGAGATTCTTAAGAAGGCCCGGGAAGAAGGGGCAACAGCGTTTTTAAAGAAGCCTTTTGATATAAGCCAGGTGATTACGCTTATTGATGATGTCGCGCCCAAAGATAGTAAGGAGGCGCTTAATATATTGGTGGTTGACGATGATAACGCGGTTTTAAGTTTTTTCGGAGCTTTATTTAAAGATGAAAAATACAACGCCTTATTAGTTAATACCGACAAGCAGGCCCTGGATGCGGTAAAAAACCAGGAATTTAACCTGGTTTTTCTGGATGTTTACCTGGCTGAGTCAAGCGGTATAGAGTTGTATTTTAAGATCCGCAACCTTAAACCCGACCTGAATATTTTCTTGATGACCGGGCTGGTGGATAAAGCTGCCAATATCAATAGCCTGAATATCAAAGGCTGCCTTTATAAGCCGTTTGATGTCCAACAGATATTATCCGTGGTAGAAGAAGCCAGGAGAGCCAAGGAGGCGATATGAAGAATATCAAGGCGTTAATCGTGGATGATGAGTTAGTGGTCAGGGAGTTTCTGGTCAGGCTTTTATCCTTAAGAGGCGTAGAGGCTAAGGCTGTAGAGGACGGGCCTGCCGCGATCAAGATATCGAAAGAAGAGGCTTTTGATATTGTATTAATAGATATTAAAATGCCTAAGATGGGCGGAGTGGATGTATTAAGGGAATTAAAACAGATCCGGCCCGGCGCTACTTACGTTATGATAACCGGATATTTGGTAGATGATTTATTAAAACAAGCCCAGGAGATCGGGGCATTAACCTCTCTTAAGAAGCCATTTGATATAAGCTATATAATTAGCCTGGTGAACAACCTCCATAGTAAAGAGCCGAGTAAGCCTTTGAATATTCTGGTGCTGGACGATGATAAGAGCGTGCGCGATTTTTTCCGCATGCTTTTTAAATACCGCAATTACAATGTGGTTATTGTTGAGACGGTTAAAGACGCTATGGAAAAAGTCATTAAAAGCGATTTTGACCTGGTTTTTGTGGATGCGATATTAAAAGACGGCAACGGCCTGGAGGTATCGCGGGAGATAAAGAAGATTAAGCCTGATTTAAGGATTATATTGATGAGCGGCTATCTTCATGATGTCAAGGATATTTTGGATTCCGGAGCCGAGGTTTTTTTAGGAAAACCATTTCAGATTGAAAAGATATTTAATGAAATTGATAAGGTTATTCAGTAGTCAGAGGGAAGCGTTAATTTGAGGAGGGTAATGTGGAAGAAAACAAAGCTCCGGGAGAGAATAAGATATTAATTATTGATGATGACGATAGCGTACGTAGTTTCTTGGAGATGTTTTTGAAGAAAAAAGGGTATATCCAGGTGCTTCTGGCATCTACGGGAGAAGCAGGTTTAAAGCTTTTGGCTGAGGAAGATAAAGTAAGAATAATACTTCTGGATATTATGCTCCCGGATATTAACGGCTTAGAATTGTTGCGTAAGATAAAGAAGATTATAAAAAGGGATATTGGGGTGATCATGATCACCGGCTATCCGGATGAAGATAAGGCCAAGGAGGCGATAAGCGAAGGCGCCTACGATTATATTATCAAGCCTTTTGATCTGGCTTATCTGGAATTAAGTCTGCTTACTAAAATAGTCAAAATGGTATAGAAGACTGTTGAAAATAATCTCCTTTCAATACGTAGTAACTCAATTATTTATGTAATTTCTAGCCAAAAAAGACCGGGCAAAACGGACATAATTCAGCCCATTTTTGTCGGCTTGCCGCTTCAAAATAACTGCTCGCTACTCCAGAAATCACCGTGAAAATCTATCCCTAAACTCGAAAATCTCTTGATATAACAAGGTATTGCGGCTATAATACACCTGTTTAAATAAGAGATACCTTGCCGTAGTGATACGGACAAGGGTTAATATAATAATTCCCGGTTGTCCCTAATCACATTTAGGGTCGGCCGGGAGGGTTGATAAATTACAATAGTATATGTTTATATTGTCCAATCTTTTAGCCGCATTAGCCCAGATCCTGGATATTGTTTTCAGTGTCCTTTATTGGCTTATCCTTATCCGGGCCTTGATAAGTTGGGTCCAGCCTGATCCGTATAATCCGATCGTCCAGTTTTTGTATAAAACCACCGAGCCCATACTCTACCCGATCAGAAAAATACTTCCCCTGGATTTTAAATTCGGCATCGATATTTCTCCGATAATAGCATTTTTGTTAATCTTATTCTTTAAATCTTTTCTGGTCAGGACGTTGCTGGATTTAGCGATGAGACTTAAAACCTGATTATTAATGGTTTATCTATTCCAAAATAAATGTCCTTTCCGCTTAGGTCAAAAAAGACTAAATTCATACTTTCCGGGGTTTTCTTAATACTCATCTCCTTTTCGCTTTACCTTTATTTTTCTGCCGTAATCAAGGAAGAGATTAAAACTAAAAAGCAAAAAGCTGCTTGGGCCGCTTTGTCGGCGGATATCAGGGGTTCGGCTTCCAATTTTTCCGGCAAATGCGGGCTGGTAGTCGTAGATTTAGAAAACGGATGGCAGGTCAGGGTCAATGAAGATAAATTATTCCCTTCAGCCAGCATAGTCAAGATACCAATCATGGCTGCCTGTTTTCTGGCCTATTCTGAAGCCAAGATCAATTTGGAGGATGAGCCACTCCTTAAAAACAGGTTTAAGGTTTTGGGTTCAGGTAAATTAAGAGAGTTACCCGAAGGCACTCCGGTTAAAATAAGAGATTTGGTCGAGATGATGATAGCCGAAAGCGACAATACCGCGGCTAACATGCTCATTGATTTATTGGGGGATGATTATTTAAATGCTGCATTTAAAAAGCTGGGATTGAATAATACCAACATTGCCCGCAGGATGATGGATTTTAAGAGCCGTCGCAACGGTATTGAAAATTTTATTAACGCCGCAGACCTGTCGTTGCTTTTAGAAAAAATTTACCACGGTAAATTATTGAATAAAAATGTTTCCCAAGAGTGCTTAAATATACTAAAAAAACAAAAGATTCGCGACCGGATTCCGGCAAGATTGCCTCTTCAGGTAATTGTCGCCCACAAAACCGGCCTGGAAAGAAGCGTCTGTCATGATGCGGGAATAGTTTTTACCGATCAAGGCGACCTTTTAGTTTGCGTCCTTACCAGGCATAAAAATAAGACTTCTAAAATAGCCAAAGATTTCATAGCCGACATTGCTTTAAAGGCATATAATTACATGACGAGGGATAAGTAAGGAGAAAGCAAATGGTTAATATCGAAGAATTTAAAAAATTAGAATTAAGAGTGGCCAGGGTTAAAGAAATCCAGGACCATCCCAATGCCGATAAACTCTATGTAATCATTGTTGATCTGGGGGACAGGACTAAGCAGATAGTGGCCGGTATCAAGGGCTCCTATACTAAGGAAGAGCTTTTGGACAAACAGGTTATTTTGGTGGACAATCTAGAGCCTGCGATTTTAAGAGGAGTAGAGAGCCAGGGCATGCTTTTGGCGGCTTCGGATGAGACCGGTATAGCCATAGTCTCTCCGCAAAGGCAGGTAAAATTAGGAAGCGTAGTAAAATGATCAGACAATTTGTTCCGGAAAGCGCATGTTTAAAATGCGCCGGATGCTGCAGGTTCAAGGAAGCAGATTCCGTATGGCTGCCTTGTCTTTTGAATGAAGAGGCCCAGGAATTGGCGGACAGAGAAGGAATCCCCGCGGTATCTATTTCAATAGATAAGAAGATACAACCTAAGCCTAATCCCGGAGGAGAAGGATTTGTATGCGCTTTTTTAGGATGTAAAGATAATAAGTGCGGGGTCTATAGATTTCGGCCTTTTGAGTGCCAGCTCTACCCCTTCCTTATCAATTTAAGAAATAAAAGAGTGCTTTTGACAGTTGACTTGAATTGCCCGTATATTAAAGATCATTTAAACAGCAAAGAATTAAATGAGTATATCGATTATCTGGTATCTTTTCTCAATTCTTCCGCTCAAATAAAGATTCTTAAAAATAACCCCCAGCTTCTCCAGGCTTATGAAGAAGTCTCGGAAATCGTGGAGCTTAAACTAAGCGATGAAATTAAATAAGATTTCTCTGCGGGATAAAGGTTTGATTGGCCGTTACCTTTTCTTAAGCCGGCGCGATCTGTCGGTCTATAATTTTAACAATATTTATATTTGGAAGGGGCTATTTGATATTCTCTGGTCGGTTGAAAAAGGGAACTTCTGTTTATTTTTCAAGGATAAATTAGGCTCATTTTTATACCTTCCGGTATTAGGGGAAAGAATAAGGCCTGAAACTATCTCCCGCGCCTTTGAGGTGATGGATGAATTTAACCCAAATCCGGAAAACTCGCGCATAGAAAATATAGAGCAGGAAGAGCTATCTTTTTACCGCGATTTAGGGTATGATTGCGTATTCAAGTCATACGATTATCTCTGTTTAAGAAGCGGCCTGGCTAAATTAGAAGGCAATGTCTTCAAGTCTAAAAGGGCCTCTTATAATTATTTTACCAAGCACTACTCTTTTGAATACGCTCCATTTTCTCTGGAGTCCAAAGAAAACTGCCTGGGATTATACCGGAAATGGATGGCGGGGCGTAAATCATCCAACCCCGACCCGGTCTATCAGGCGATGATGGAGGACAGCCTTAAGAGCCTGCGAATATTGCTGGATAATTATAAAGACCTGGGTTGCCGCGGCCGAGTAGTAAGAATTGAAAACCGGATCAAGGCTTTTAGTTTTGGGTTTAAATTAAATCCACAGACCTTTTGCATATTATACGAAATAACCGATCTATCTATTAGAGGATTAGCCCAATTCATTTTTCGCTCATTTTGTTCAGAGCTGAAAGGCAATAAGTACATTAATGTTATGGATGATTCCGGCCTGGAGAATTTGAAAAAAGTTAAACTTTCTTATCATCCGGTGAAGTTGATCCCCAGTTATATAGCTAAAAGAAAAAATTTAAATAGGGACAGCGACTATTTTTCTCACTCGCAAGTAGGCGGAAAATAGTCGCTGTTCCTAATAAAAATACTTATGGATAATAAGCTGGAAGAGATAGAATTCGTGATATTTGATACCGAAACCACTGGTTTGGATTTTGCCAGGGGGGATAGGATAGCGGAGATCGCCGGTATCCGTTTTAAGGGTAAAGAAAAAATAGCTGTTTTCCATAGCTTGGTCAATCCCCAAAGGCCGGTATCTTCCGGAGCGTTTGCAGTCAACCAGATAACTGCGGAGATGCTAAAGGATGCTCCGAAAATGGATGATGTTTTACCGGGGTTCCTGGAATTTATACAGGGCAGCTGCCTGGCTTCTTATAATGCTTCTTTTGACCTGGGTTTTCTTAACCAGGCGATAAAATCAGCCGGAAAAGTATCTCTGCCTGAAGATATAGCGGTTGTTGATATATTGCTTATGGCCAAAAGATTATTACCGGGACTGAATCGTTACGCTCTTTGGTTTGTGGCGGATAAATTAGGCGTCAGGGTTGAGCAGAAACACCGGGCGTTATCTGATGTAGAGCTTACTTGGGAGGTTTTTAACCGGCTCAAGGAGATATTGGCCCAAAAGGGCGCAGCAATTAATTTTAACGACTTTCTTAATCTATTCGGAATCAATCCCGCGGCCCAGGCAGATTCTAATAATCAGAAAATTATCCGGATACAAGAAGCTATTGACTTAGGGTTTAATCTCAGGATAAAATATCTTTCTGGCTCGGGTTTAGAAGTCTCTCTTCGGGATGTTGCGCCAAAAGAAATAAAACGGGATAAATCCCGCCAATACCTGGTAGCGCATTGCTGTTTACGGAATGAAGAACGCACTTTTAAAGTGAGTAATATTTTAGAATTGGAAGTTATGCCGCATGAAAAAAAATAAAATATTCATTATTGCTATTTTTCTGATCCCGAGCTTAATTTTAGGCTGTGGTCCAAAAGATTCACCGGAAAAAGCCAAAGAGCTGGCTTTAAAATCGGAGAGATTTTACCATGGTTCAATTACAGAATATAATAAATTAATATCCCGGGGCCGGAATTTAGACAGGGTGCATTATGATCTGGGAAAATTATATTATCAGCGCGGTGAATTTTCACAAGCAATAGATGAATTTAAAAAGACCGCTCTGCCCGAAGCCAAAAAATATCTGGCCATTTCTCATTATCGCCTGGGGGATTTTACTGATGCCCTTGAAATTTTAAGTCAGATAAAATTAGAGGACAGCGAATATTTTTATTATCTGGGGCTTACTTGTGAAAAGCTGAATCTTTTTGACCAGGCAATTTCAGCTTACCTTAAGATAACCCAGACAGGGCTTAAACTTAAAGCCCGGGAGCGACTGGCAATTATTGAGAAAGAAGTTAAGTCGGCCCGGATTAAAGATATCTCTTCTGAAATAAGCAATATCCTGGATAATGCGCCAACTTCCAAAGAATATCCTCAGGCCGGCGCGCTGGTCCTTTATTGCGACGAAAGAGTAGAAATCACTCCTTCCGATACTCAGGCCTCCACATTTCATTACCTGGTTAAGATATTAAATGAACGGGGAAAAGAGAATTTTTCCGAAGCCCATATTGATTACGACACTACTTTTGAAAGGGTGGAGTTGGTTTATGCCCGGACCATTAAACCCGACGGGAGTGTAACAGAGGTAGGTAGCCGGCATATCCGGGATGTTTCTAAATACCTGAATTTTCCCCTTTACTCCAATGCCCGAGTTTTTATTATATCTTTCCCGGAGATCTCCGAAAACGCGGCCATAGAATACAAGGTAAAAATATACCGCAGCCAGTTGATGAACAGGAAGGATTTTATTTTAAATTATCCGGTTTTAAACAGCGATCCGGTTATCTCGGCCAATTTTGCCATTACCCTGCCCAAAGATAAAATTATATATACCTGCTCCATAAACGATAAATATAATGATTTTGGCGCTTTATTAAAACCCCGGATAGAAGAAAAAGACGAGGTTAAAATTTATAAATGGGAGTTTAAAAACTTACCTCAAATCATCCCCGAATCAAATATGCCTGCCCCGGTGGATATAAATCCGACTATATTAATCTCTACTTTTAGTAAATGGGATGAAGTTTATAACTGGTGGTGGGGTTTAGCCCAGGATAAGATTAGGGCAGACCAGGCGATTAAGGATAAGGTTAAAGAGCTGCTGATGGGGTTAGATAATGATGAGGCTAAGGTCCGGGCTATTTATAATTTTTGCGCCCGGAAGATCCGCTACGTTGCGGTGGAATACGGCCAAGCAGGATATGAGCCGCATAAAGCCGAGGATATATTCCGGAATAAATATGGGGACTGTAAAGATCAGGCAATATTGCTGGTAACCATGCTAAAAGAGGCAGGATTTAGAGCCTGGCCGGTGCTTATCGGGACCAAAGATTACTATAATCTCAAAGAAGATTTTCCGGCGGCATTCTTTAACCATTGCATCGCTGCCTTAGTCTTGAAAGATAGGGTAATTTTTCTTGACCCTACCGCCGAGACCTGTTCTCTTGACGACCTTCCGTCAGGCGACCAGGGGCGTAAGGTTTTAGTTTCTAAGGAAGAGGCTTACGATATTATCGATACGCCCCTATATCCTGCGCAGCATAATTTAAACCGCCAGTTGGTAAGGTTGAAGATAAAACCGGATGAAACTTTATCCGCAGCCAAAAGCGTTTATAGCCAAGGTATTTATGACCAAGGGCAGCGCTACTGGCTTTTATATACCCAGCCCGAACTTATCGCAGAGATACTAAAGAAAAAGATCCAAGAAGTTTCTATTGGCGCTACGCTGACAAGTTACAATGTGGATAACCTAAATGACTTAAATAAACCGGTTGTCTTGAACTATGATTTCCAGGGCCCGGAATATTTTACCAGCGCCGGTATGCTAAGGATAATGCCCCAATTAATCAGTTTGGATACATCATTAACTGCCAAAGAGACGCGTAGATATCCGATTGACTTTGAAATACTTGATACCAAGGAAGTTAAAATTGAAATAGAGCTGCCTTCTCAGTTTAAAGTTAAATATCTTCCTGAAGGCATAAGCGAAGATTTCCCCTGGTTTAAATTTAATGTTGAATATAAATATAAAAATAATAAAATATACTTCCATCAGGTTATCGAATCCAAGAAAAGCATAATTTCCGAAAATGAATACCCGGATTTTAAGGTTTTTTTTGAACGCCTGGCTAAAAAGGCCAAACAAAGGGTTATCCTGGAAAAAATAAGATGAGCATATTTAAAAAATTACCCCCGGAATCCGAACGCAGGAAATACATGCGTTTGGATACGGTATTCCCGGTTCAGTTCAGGTTATTAAGCCTGCAGGCGGAAACTCCTTTATCTGAATGGCTGCAGGGTTTCACCAATGATATCGGCAAGGGAGGCCTTTGCCTCAAAGTAAATAACCTGCCTTCTAACCTGATCGAGCTGATCCAGAATAAACAAGCCAGGTTGAGCCTGGAGATAGATATTCCTTTGAGGGCTACGCCGATAAATGCTTCCGCGAAAATATCCTGGATTGGCGAAATTGACAAAGCCAGTAATAAATACCTTATTGGTTTAAACTATGAACAGATAAATAATGATGACAATAAAGGGATAATTAATTATGGCCGGGTGAGAAGATCGGTCTTTCCGGTCATGGCCGCTTTGGTTATTATTTTTGGTCTGGGGCTTGGGGCTAATACCTATCTTAATTATAAATTAGTAAAAGGTAACCAGGCCTTAGTCGGCGAGTTGGTGGGTATTTTACAGGAATCAACAATAGCTAAGGATAAGATAAAACAGATAAGCAAAGATAAAGAAGACGCCCAATTAAAGATCCAGTCTTTGGAGGTGCGCATAAAATCAATTGATGAGGAGCGTCAGGGCCTGGCTGAGAAAGTAAAAGCCGAGGAGAGAAAGGCCGTTCAAAAAATAGGGGAACTTAATTTTATGGTCGATCAGTTATCCAAAGAAAAGACCCAGCTTCAAGAAGGATTGATTCATTCCCAGCAGAAAGAAAATACTGTGGCTGAGCAGCTTTTGCGCTTAGATGAAAAAAAGATCGTTTTAGAGAAGGCGAATTTAGATAAAATGTATAAATGGCTGTTGATACATCAGAATCCCCGCACCGGGCTGGTAATGAGTTTTGAGGGAGACGCAGATGTCTCTAATTGGGCGTTTATCTACGATCAGTCCCTGGTCTCGCAGGTGTATATGATCTTTTCAGACTTTGAACGGGCCAGGAAAGTTTTAGATTTCTTCACCCGCAAGATCAAGAAATCCGGCGGTTTATTTTTCAACGCTTATTACACTAACGACGGCAGCCCGGCTGAATATACTCTACACTGCGGCCCGAATATCTGGCTGGGCATAGCCATGGCTCAGTATACTAAAAAGACAAATGATAATAAATATTTAGGGTTAGCCGAAGATATTGCCCGCAGCATAATGGAGATACAAAAAGAAGATAAGGACGGCGGGATTCGCGGCGGGCCAAACGTAACCTGGTATGCTGCTGAGCATAACCTGGACGCATATTCGTTTTTTGATATGTTGCATAAACTAACCGGAAAGGAAATTTATCTGACAGCCAGGGATAAGGTTTTATCCTGGCTCATGCTGCATACCTATGATAGGCCTGATGTTCCGATCATGAGGGGTAAAGGAGATTCTACCATTGCTACCGATACTTACGCCTGGTCCATCGCCGCAATAGGCCCCCAGAAACTGGAAGAATTGGGGATGAACCCGGATAAAATAATGGAATTTGCCGAAGAGGCCTGCGGGGTGGAGGTTTCTTTCGTCCGGCCAGAAGGCCAGACAGTAAAGATCAAGGGTTTTGATTTTGCTCCCCAGAAACATTTGTCCAGGGGCGGCGTGGTCTCTTCGGAGTGGACCGCCCAGATGACCTTGTCTTTTAAGATCATGGCGGGTTATTATAACAAGAAAAATATGCCGGCTAAGTCCAGAGTCTATGAAACCAAGGCCAATGAATATTTAGAGCAACTTTGGAATATGATTATTTCCAGCCCGTCTCCTTCGGGCCAAGGCGAGGGCTGCCTTCCTTATGCTACTTTGGATTCAGCGGATACCGGGCACGGCTGGTTTACGCCCAAGGGTAAATATACCGGTTCGGTTTCCGGAACCTCCTATACCCTTTTTGCTTACAACAATTTTAATCCTTTGCAGCTGGAATAATCCTGTAAATGCGCGATAAATTAAAACTTATTTATAAAAGACTATACTCATTTTTTGGGCCCCAGCATTGGTGGCCGGCAGAGACCCCGTTTGAGGTGATGGTGGGTGCGATACTTACTCAGAATACCAACTGGTCTAATGTTGAAAAGGCGGTAAATAATTTAAAAAAACGCAAGGTATTATCGGTCAAAAGACTGCATAAATTACCGCCGGAAGAAATCGCTCTTTTAATCCGCAGCGCGGGTTATTATAATATTAAGGCTGAGCGCATAAAAAATTTTCTGGATTTCCTCAACGTTCATTACAAAGGGAATATCCGGAAGATGGCCCGGGCAGAAACCAATAAATTGCGCCAGGGCTTGTTATCGGTTAACGGTATCGGACCAGAGACCGCGGATTCGATCCTGCTTTATGCATTAAGTAAGCCGGTTTTTGTAATCGATGCTTATACCAAAAGAGTATTCTCCAGGCACGGTTTTATCTTGGGGGATTGCGATTATCATATTGCGCAAGATTTATTTAGTAAAAATCTTAGGAATGAGGTAAAATTATTTAACGAATATCATGCTTTAATAGTAAAATTAGGCAAGGAATTCTGTCTGAAAAATAACCCCAAGTGCGGAATTTGTCCCTTAAAGGTTTTTAATAAAAGGAGGTTTAATGCGTAAGGCATTACTGGTTTTAATATTGGCCTTTATTTTCCGGACCGCTGCTTATGCCGCGCCTTGTTATGGAACGAATCTGCCCGAAAAAAAACAATTTTTCGCCGGATTAGAAAATTATTCTATATTTAAGAGGAATTTAGAGGAAGATAAAGGCCGCCTCCGTAGCCTTCAGAATTTCCTGCTTATATCTTATGGGATTTTTAACTGGCTGTCTATCGATCTAAAGGGCGGTGCGGGCAATATAAAACAACATCCGGCCGGAAGTGACGAAATTGATTATCGTTCAGGTTTTGCCGGAGGGTATGGATTTCGGATAAAGGCTTATGATAAGGATAAAGTTAAAATAATTCTTGGTTTTCAACATATCAGTGTCCATCCCCATAGCACTCATTTAGGCAATACCCGCCATAAAGCGATTTTGGATGATTGGCAGTTTTCTTTTCTGACATCCAGGGATATTTTTAAACTTACCTCCTATTTAGGCTTGCGCTGGTCAAGGGTAGATTATATCCACACCGTAGAAGGAAAAAGAAAAAGAGCCATGTCGGACCTGACCAAGGATATCGGTTTAGTCTACGGCCTGGATATCCCAATAACCAAAAAAACCTGGATCAACCTGGAAGGCGAGGCTTTTGACAGCTATGCCCTAGCCTGCAGTATTAATTATAAATTTTAAAATGCCTATTTACGAGTACGTTTGCAATAAATGTAAAGCCCGATTTGAATATTTTCTCCGGAGCAGCTCGGAAGATATAGCTTGTTTGAAATGCGCCAAGAAAGACATCCGGCGCTTGATTTCAGCCTTTGCTTTTAATTCCAAGGATTCCAAGGGTAATATAACTAGTTCTTCCTCGGGATGCTCGGGCTGCTCCAGCAATAACTGTTCTAACTGTTCAGGATAACATGACCAATAAAAAAAGACTGGTAAAATTAATCCAAGACCTGATCCGGATCGATTCCCAGAATCCGCCGGGAAATGAAGCAAAGATCGCTGGTTTCCTCCGGGATTATCTTCATAAGATAGGCTTAAAAGTTAAACTGGTTGAATTTAAGAAGGGCCGGACTAATGTGATCGGCTTGCTTAACGGCGGGGCAGGCCATTCCTTACTTCTTACTCCGCACCTGGATACCGTGCCCGCAGGAAAAAACTGGCGTTTCCCTCCTTTTGCAGGCAGGGTCTATAAAAATAAAATTTACGGCTTAGGGGCCACTGACTGCAAGGGGAATTTAGCTTGCGCTTTAGAAGCAATAAATTGTTTAGTTGAACAAAAGATAAAATTAGACTATAATCTTATTTTTGCCGCTACCGCTGATGAAGAGAGCGGCTCAACGCATGGGTTGATACCTTTATTGAATAAAGGTATATTAAGGCCGGATGCCGCAATCGTTTTAGACGCTGATGATTTTGAGATTATTGTGGCCCAAAAAGGGCTATTGCATTTCAAACTAAAAATTATAGGTAAGAGGGCCCATGGGGCATATCCTTGGCTCGGGGCGAACGCGATCAGTATGGCCGCGGCAATAATAGAAGGGCTTAGAAACAAAAAATACGCCTTCCGTAAAAATAAATACCTGCATCCGCCGACTTTGAATATCGGGACTATCAAGGGCGGGGATAAGGTTAATGTAGTGGCTGATTGGTGCGAGATAGAGATGGATCATAGATTCCTCCCCGGAAGCCGGGCTAAGGATTTTTTAAAAGAGGTAAAAAAGATTGCCGCAAAATTTACCCGTAAATTCAGTATTGAGGTGGATGGGATCCAGGCTCCGTATCAGATAAAAGAAGCGCATCCTTTGGTAAAATATTTAAAACAAGCGGCTGATAAATTCAGGGCCAGCCCGAAGGTCCGGGGTTCAGAGGGAGCTACGGTGATCACTTTTTTCCAGGATAAAAAAATCCCGGCGGTTGCCACTGGTTTTGGCTGCGGGGGGTGCGCGCATACAATCAATGAACACGCCAAGATCGATAATCTATATAAAGGCGCCAGGGTATTGGAAGAATTCTTAAAAATTTACCAACCGGTTAATAATTAAAGAGGTGGATATGGAAGTTATCAAGATGATAAAAAAACCAAGATTAAAAAACCCTTATCTTATAGTAGCCTGGCCGGGCATGGGCGAGGTAGCTTTTAAGGCCGCGACTTATTTGGCGGATAAGCTTAAGGCTGAGGAGTTTGCCCAGATTCCTCCAGAGGAGTTCTTTTACCTGATGGAGAGCGTGGTCAAGGCCGGAGTATTAAGCCTGCCGGAGGCGCCCCAAAGCAAATTCTATTACTGGAAAAATAAGGCCGGGGAAAATGATCTGATAATTTTTATCAGTGATTCCCAACCGGACCTGGTAAAGGCAGAGGAATATTCCCGCAGGATAATTCAGGTTGCCCGGACCTTTAAAGTAAAAATGGTGGTTAGTTTCGCGGCTATGCCCCAGGCAATCGACCACAATCAACAGCCTAATGTCTGGTTTTCATCCACCAATAATGAGATCAATAACAATCTTAAACCTTACAATTTGCATCCTTTATCCGAAGGCCAGGTCAGCGGAATGAACGGTTTATTTTTAGGCATTGCCAAAAGGGAGGGGTTTAACGGTTTTTGTTTATTGGGCGAGATACCTCTTTATACCATCCAAATCGAGAATCCCAGGGCATCTTACGCGGTGCTGGAGGCCTTAAGCAGGATACTAAAGATCCAAATAGACTTTCATGACCTAAACGAACAGACTAGTTTTATCGAAAACCAGATAAATAGCCTTTTGGAATACCTTAAACTAGGGCCTTCTACTCCCGGTCCGATCAGTGAAGACGAGATAGAAAAGATCAAGAAATCTTTAAGCCAGTTGACCAAACTGCCGATCTCCATAAAAGAGAAGATCGAAAAACTATTTGTCCAGGCTAATGGCGATATTGCCAAGGCTCAGGAATTAAAGATCATACTGGATAAGTGGAACGCCTATAAGGAATATGAAGACAGATTTCTCGATCTTTTTAAGAAAAACAAGGATAAAAACAATTAAGTGGATAATATCCGGGCCGTAATTTTTGATCTGGGCAGGGTCCTGATTGATTTTGACTATTTGTCAGGAGTTAAAAGAATATCCCGGTTTTGCGATAAAACTCCGCAGGAAATTACCAGCCTCTTTTTTAATTCCCCCCTTACCAATTCTTTCGAGGAAGGCAAGATATCCCCGGGCATTTTTTTTAAAGAAGTAAAAACAGTCCTTGGCCTTAGAATAGGTTTTAAGGAGTTCCTGCCGATATGGAATGAGATATTTTATATGACCGAAGAAAATAAAAAAACTTTTCATTTAGCCGGGGATTTAAAGAATAACTATAAGTTGGCGCTTTTATCCAATGTCAACATCCTGCACTTGGATTATATTAAAAAAGAATTTCCGGTTTTTGATATTTTTGATCCTATTCTCGCTTCCTGCGAATTGGGATTAATTAAACCTGACTACCGCATCTATCAACAAGCAATCAATGCCCTGGAATGCCAGCCCGCAGAAATATTTTATACCGATGACCGAGAAGAATTGATCGACGCAGCTAAAAAGTTCGGCCTGCGCGGTTTTGTCTATAAAGGGTTTGAGCAATTAAAATATGACCTGATCAGCTGCGGGGTAAAATCGAACTGAGCGAGAAAGTCTGACAGGGGTCATTAGTAGGTATATGGTTAAAATAGTATATAATATGTATTTATGAAGAGCGCTAAATACCAGAAGCGGTTTTACCGAGATTGGGTGTACTCTAAGGATTTATTTCAGGAACGGATCGAGGTTCGGGAGACTGACTTACAGATTTTAACTGATAAGCCGATAGATAAGGTATTTGTGTTAGGCAGGATTAGAGATTACCGCGGGCAGATAGAAAAATACATAACCAGGGATAAAAGGTTTCTTACCAGCCTTAAGCCTATTGCAGTAGAGATTAATTCTCCGCCGATTGTCAGGGAAATGGCCAGGGCATCCGGGAAAGCGAATGTCGGGCCAATGGCAACTGTTGCCGGAGCTATCGCCCAATTTTTAGGAAAAGACCTGTTAAGAAAAGGATACAAAGATGTAATAATTGAGAATGGCGGGGATATATTTTTAAAAACAACCCGGCCGGTAAAAGTAGGTATTTATTCAGGCAGATCAAAATTTTCAAAAAAAATAGCTCTCAAGGTAAAACCAAAAAATTCCGCCTTAGGGATATGCGCTTCATCTGGGACCATAGGGCATTCTTTAAGCTTTGGCTGTGCTGAGAGCGTAGTAATTATTTCTATGGATGCTATCTTGTCTGATGCGGTAGCCACCGCAGCCGGGAATATAATTCATTCGGCAAATGATTTGCCGAAGGGGATAGCTTTTTGCCGCGCTATAAAAGGGGTAAGCGCAGCCCTGATTATTTTTAAGAATAATTTGTTTTGCTGGGGAGACATTGAGTTGGTTTAACCGGAGATATTTAGCAAGATATTTTTAAAATCAGGAAAAATTTAATCGCTGTTTAGGTAATGATGTCTTGCGCCGCAAAAGTCTTTGCGGCACCAAGCAAAAAATATACGCCACTCCGGCAATGATTGAGGAACTTGCGCCGCAAAAGTCTTTGCGGCACCAAGCAAAAAATATACGCCAGCCGGCATTTTTTGCTTGACAACACAAGCAGCTTGTGATAAAAAATAATTGTAACTACGAGATATTATAAGAACTTAAGGAGGTTAGATAACCTAAATTGAAAAACCAGGTAGAAGACGAAGGCTCTTATTTACCAGGAGCCTTTTTTTATAAACCCATATGAAAACCGTCGGATTAACCTACGATTTAAAGACAGATTACGAATTCAAAGAGAATGACCCTCCGGATGCGAATGCCGAATTCGACCATCCCTCCACTATCAATGTTATCGCCTCAGCAATTAAATCCCAGGGATTCAAAGTAAAAAAAATCGGAAATGTTGATCTCCTTATGGAGAATTTGGACAAGCTTGATGTAGATATTGTTTTTAATATCTCCGAAGGGCTTATCGGCAGAAACCGGGAATCCCAGGTTCCTATTTTGCTGGAGATGAGAGATATTCCGTTTGTAGGCGCGGATGCCTTAAGCTTAGGCGTCTCTTTGGATAAGATCATGGCCAAGAAGATTTTCATGGCTGAGGGAATCCCCACTCCTAAATTCTTTGAGGTAAAACCCGGGGATTCATTGATAAATATGGATCATCTTAAGTTCCCCCTGATAGTTAAGCCGCGGTTTGAAGGTTCCTCTAAAGGCTTGAGTGAGGCTTCCCGGGTCAGCAACCCCGAGGAACTTAAAAAACAGGTGGAACATATAGTCGTTACTTATAAACAGCCGGCGTTAGTCGAAGAATTCATCCGGGGAGAGGAATTTACCGTAGCCCTGATCGGCAATGATCCGGTAGAGGTTATGCCGATCGTCCAGATAAAGATAGAGGGAAAGTTGAACCTCGATGATAAATTCTATACCTTCGGCCACATAAAATCCGACGCCCTGGAATATGTTTGCCCCGACGCCATAAACGAAAAGCTTAAAAAAAGGATCGAAGACCTGGCTTTAAAGACTTACAATGCTATAGAATGCCGGGATTTCGGCAGGGTTGATTTCAGGGTTGATGAAAAAGGCAACGTTTACGTATTAGAGATAAATCCTCTCCCATCTTTGTCTAGCGAAGATGTATTTATGGTTATAGCTAAAAGAATAGGTATTTCTTACGATGAAATAATCGGCAGGATATTAAAAACAGCCATAAAAAGATATAATTTTGCCGAATAGCGGAAGAATAAAAAATGAAGATAACTTTAACCTATAATCTGAAGAAAGAAGATAAAACCAAACCGGCGGATTATTTTTCCGAATTTGATTCCTATGAAACCGTGGATGCGATCACCAGCGCTTTGGTATCCAGGGGCCATCATGTGGAATGTGTTGACGTGGCAGAGCAGGACCTGTTCTCTTATTTTAAAAAGAACCGTATTGATATGGTTTTTAATATTGCCGAAGGCGTTAACGGTAAGTTTAGGGAGTCTGAATTGCCGGCAGTTTTAGATTATTTAAACATACCTTACACCGGCTCGGAAACTTTTTCTCTGGCTCTGGCGTTAGATAAAGCCTTGACCAAGAAGATCCTTAAGGCTGAAGGCATACCTACGCCTGCTTTTCAGGTTTTTACTAAAGGCAGCGAATTTCTTGATCCAAGCCTTAAGTTCCCTCTGATCGTCAAGCCCAACTATGAAGGTTCGGCAAAAGGCATTAATGCCTCAAACGTGGTCCATTCTGAAAGCGAACTCTATGAGCGGATCACGGAATTAAAAAACCGTTATAAACAGGAAATGCTGGTTGAGGAATTTATCGAAGGTAAGGAGTTGACAGTAGGTATTTTAGAAAACGGGTTGGCTACGGTCCTGCCGATCTTAGAGATAGATTTTTCCACCTGTATTAAAAGCGGAGAATATTTTTATTCCTGGAGAATGAAAGAATACCAGGGCGATAGCGCGTTAGGTCTCACTCCTACTTTTCATTGCCCGGCCCGCCTGGATAAGACAATCGAAAAATTAGTGAAAGATACGGCCTTAAGGACGCATCGGGCTGTCGGATGCCTGGATATATCTCGTACAGACATCCGCTTAAACAAAGACAATATTCCATACGTATTAGAGATAAATCCCCTGCCGGGCCTCAACCCCAAGGAATCGAATTTTCCGATCATGGCTTATGCCGCAGGCATGAAATACGACGATATTATCGACATGGTACTAATGAGCGCCTACCAAAGGAGGAAGGCAAAACATGGAAAATAATACAGTAATTACCGATAACCAAAAATTACTGTCCGAGAATATCATCGCCCTTTACGGTAAAAGGTCGCGGGATTATCAGCAGATAAATTTATATAAAGACGTAAATCCTCTGGATTGGGAAGATTGGCGTTGGCAGGTTAAGAATCGGATTACCAAGCTGGATCAAATAGCCCAAGTAGTTAAATTGACTCCCCAGGAGGAAGAAGGGATCAAGAGCGCAAAGGGCAGGATGGCGATGGCGATCACTCCTTATTGGGCTGTCCTAATTGACGCTGAAGACCCAAATTGTCCTATTCGCAGGCAGGCGATCCCCACGGCGAACGAATTTCAGGTTGGTCCCCATGAAATGGTTGATCCTTGCGGCGAAGATAATGATTCCCCGGCCCCGCATTTAATCCATCGTTATCCGGACAGAGTATTGTTATTGGCTACAGAGGCCTGCGCGATGTATTGCCGGCATTGCACCAGAAGAAGGCTGGTTGGTAATGAAGAACGCTCAGAAACATCTTCAAACAATAAATGGGACGCTGCTTTAGACTATATTCGTTCCAACAAAAAGATTCGGGATGTCTTGATCTCAGGCGGAGACCCGCTTATTTTAGAAGAAGAGGTATTAGATGACCTATTAAAGAAATTGCGCAGTATATCCAGTGTTGAATTTTTGCGCTTAGGTACCAGGGTTCCGGTAACCTTGCCTCAGAGAATCACCGAAAGCCTGGTTACTATGCTTAAGAAATACGCGCCGATCTGGATAAGCATCCATTTTAACCATCCTAAAGAGATCACTAAGCGCTCTAAGATTGCCTGCGATATGCTTTCTGATTCCGGATTTCCTCTGGGAAGTCAGACGGTGCTTTTACAGGGGGTTAATGACCGGCCTTATATTATGCGCAAACTTATGCAAGAGCTCTTAAAGATCAGGGTTAGGCCGTATTATATCTATCAGTGTGACCCGGTAAGAGGGACAGGCCATTTTCGCACTCCGGTAAGCGTCGGGATAAATATTATTGAAAAACTCCGGGGGCATACTTCCGGCTATGCCGTGCCTACCTATGTTATAGACGGCCCGGGAGGCGGCGGAAAGATTCCGGTCGGCCCCAATTACGTCTTATCCCAGGCTAAGGGCAAGTATGTTTTGCGTAATTACCGCAGTAAGATATATACTTATTTAGAATAGAGGAGTGGTAGCGATATGGAAAAGAAAATCGTAGAATGTAGAGGAAAAGTCTGTCCAATCCCGGTTATTACTGCCCTAAGGGTCTTTAATCAGTTGAAGAAAGGAGATGAGCTCGAGATAACCGTAGATGATCCTTTAGCAATAAAGAGCATACCCCAAGAGCTGGGTAGTTTCGAATCTGATGTCCGGGTAGAAAAGATAGAGAAGGGCTGGAAGATCACAATCAATAAAAAAGTATGATTTTTACTTAAAAGGTCATTCCTTTGGAAAGGGGGCGGGGATGTTAAAAAAGTTATTTTCGAATTTCAAACTCATGGCCGCCGGGTTTGCTTTATTAAATGTGATTATGTATTTAAGTATTAAGAAATTTTGGATTGGTGGCTCTAGCTTTCTTCCTATGATCGGAACCTTCGGTCCAAACAATGCTTTTGTTTTCGCATTTATAGTCAACCTCGGAGTGATAGCGGGCGCGCTATTGGGAGCGGTAATTTTCGGAGAGTTTATTTTAAGATTACCTAAAGCCAGAGATATCGGTTTGGCAATATTAAGCGGAACCCTCATAGGGATAGGGGTAACGTTGGCTCCGGGAACTTGCACTACGGTTTTTGTTACCGGCATGCCCATGTTAAGCGTCAATGCTTTTTTATCCGCCGCCGGCATATTCATCGGTGCTTTTCTGACCTATGCCATATTTACCAAAAATATTTCTCAATAATAATAGAAAGGGAGGTTGAAGATGAGCTTTGGTAAATTATTATTGGTAGGATTTATCTTTGGGGTGGGGTTCGGTTTTTTTGTCCAAAGGGCGGGAATATGTTTTTCACAAGGCTTAGCTTCAATAATGGCCGGAAGAGCGAAGAGGATAATGACCATATTTTTTATAATTTTTATAATTACAACAATCGGGTTTTACTTCGGCGGTTTTAAGCCTGTCGGCCAGTTAAGAGGATATGGATTTTTTAACGTGCTTTCCGGGATTATATTCGGGATAGGCATATCGCTTGCCGGGGGATGTATTCTTGGGACCTTAAGGCAGATCGGGGAAGGAAACCTTTTCTATCTTATTGTTTTTCTCTCTTTTATCCCGGGCATGGCGTTAGTCATAAAGTTCGTAGATCCGTTTCTCAAGGATGCCTACAATACAAAGGCCATACTTTTAGGTGATATTTTGAAAATTCCTAATGGCGCAATAGCGGCCATTCTAGTGCTTTTTTCTCTCGTTTGCCTTTATCTGATAGGAAAGAAAAAGTAATGCCTTGGCAGAATTATTGAATAAAAATATCAAACGTGGTATATTTTTTGTTTTAGTTTATAGCTTTATATATCTGTTATTGTCATTCTGGGACGAAGCTATATTCAAGCACCGCCTGGCCATTTTCTTTGCTATCTTTTTCTGCGGCGTCCTATCTTTCCTGGTAACCATTTTCTTCCATCAGCGCGATATCAAAATCCTTTTAAAAGATGTAGCTAATTTATCCGATGGGAATCTTAAAACATTCTCCATTCAAAAAGAGCTGCTCACGAGGAATGATGAGATAGGTAAGATTGCCGGTGGCCTAAATATCGCTGCGGCATATATTCGCAATATCCTCTATAAGATCAAAAGAAGCATTGAAGAAAATAACGAAGTAACCGTTATTTTTAAGCAGGGTTACGATAGCGCATTTGCGGAATTCGATAATATCGTATCAAAGGCATCCAAGAGCAGCGAAAAGGCCGAGGTAATAAATTCAAGCGCCCATCAATTATCGGAGACGGTAGGGGAATTCAAAAAAGTATTATTCCGTATTTCTGCGGAAGTGGATGATGTTAATAATATAACAGTGCAATTTCTCACGAAAAACTCTACGGTTATAAAACAGGCCGCGGAGTCGCTCTCTAAATTAGATACAGTCCATAGTATAATAATGGATTGGAACCAGAAGATAAGCAGCGTTCTTATTAATACCGAGAAAGCCAAAGAGATAGCTAAAATACTCGATAATACCTCTTCACAGACTAACCTTTTGGCCCTGAACGCCGCTATCGAGGCTGCCCGCGCTGGAGAGGCGGGGAGGGGATTTGCGGTGGTGGCAGAAGAAGTCCACAAACTGTCTAATAACACCAAGGATTCGGTTAAGGAAGTATACGATATTGTTAATGGGATTATTTCGAGCTTTACCGGCTTTAACCAGGCACAAGAGATGATCGAAAACGATTATATGAAGAATATATCTAATCTTAAAATTACTCTTCAGGAATTTTCCGCTCAGCTTACGTTGATGAACGATACGAGCGAGAAGTATTTTAAGATAAATTCGGTAATAAACGAACAAATTAATAAAACCGAACTTTTTTGGGACCAGCTTAATAATATAGATAAAGATATCAAGGAAATATTCTCTTTCTTGCAGCAGATGAATAATCTTACGGCGAAAATGACCGGCACTTTTAAAGGGATGGAATCGGTTCCGGAGCATCTTAAAAAGATCAATAATGAAATGGTTTCGATAATGGATACTTTCAGTCTGTGATTCATTTCTGTCTACTTTCGGTACTTAGCTAACCCTTTTATCCTTGACCCAGACACCTCTTTATATTAAAATAAACTGGTTATCCTTGTAGTGATTTCCACCTTAATAAAGGAGAGCGCCGATGAACATTCACGACAAAAGGAGCGTAATCTTTTTAGGCCATGCCCAATCCGGTAAAACCTCACTTGCCGAAAATATCCTATTCAAATGTGGCGCGATCTCGCGCAAAGGCACAGTCTTGGAAGGGAATACTGTAAGCGATTATAATTCCGACGAGATCGAACGCAAAAGTTCGATCAACGCTAGTTTCTTAAATTGCTCATATCAGGGCGCGCAGATACAAATTGTAGATGCCCCGGGATACGCTGATTTCTACGGAGATGTCTTAGCTTGCATCCGGGCGGTGGATAACGCGGTTATAGTAATAGATGCTGTTTCCGGAGTAGAGGTAGGCGCTGAAAGAGCCTGGGCCCTGGCCGAAGAAAACAACCTTCCCAGGATAATTTTCGTAAATAAGATTGATAAAGAGAATGTGGATCTGAATAAAGTAGTAAAGGATATCAAAGATACCCTTTCTTCAAAAGCTGTGGTTATCTCAACCGCCAAAGAAGATGAATTAGCCGAGCTGGTTGCCGAAAGCGACGATCAGCTTTTAGAAAAATATCTCAATGACGGTAAACTTTCCGGTGAAGAAGTAAGCCAGGGTTTGGGTAAGGCGATAAGATTATCCAAGGTTTTTCCGATAGTTTTTGGTTCTAACCAGAGTGGCACCGGCATCGAAGAACTATTAAAGATAATTAAAGATTATTCAGCCTCTCCTATTTACCGGCCTGCTTTAGAGATGCAGGAGGGCCAAATCAGTTTTAGTGAGACTTCTCCTTTAGCCGGTTTTGTATTTAAGAACATTATCGACCCTTATGTGGGCCAATTAAGCATGGTCAGGATTTTTTCCGGAAAATTATCTGCCAATACCAGTTTTTATAATGTTACCCAGAAGGCCAGCGAGCGTATCGGCCAGATATATTTTTTACAAGGAAAAGAACAGAGGGGGGTTGATGTTGCCGCTTGCGGGGATATTGTGGCGGTCCCGAAATTAAAGCAGACTCAGGCATCGGATAGTATCGCTGATCAGGCTCATCCGGTTATTTTTAAACCGGTAGTCTATCCCGAGGCCATGATTTCAGCCTCAGTTAAGCCTCATACCCGCCAGGATGAGGAGAAAATATCCCAGGCTCTGGCTAAATTGGTGGCAGAAGACCATACTTTTCGGGTAAAAGTAGACCAGGAAACCAAGGAAATGCTCATCTCCGGCTTAGGAGATTTGCATTTGAATGTCATGGTCAACCGGCTTAAGAAAAGATTTAATGTCGGAGTAGACCTGGGCACGCCCAAAGTGCCCTATAAAGAAACCATAACCAAGACTGCCAAGGTCCAGGGTAAATTTAAGCGCCAGTCCGGCGGCCGGGGCCAATATGGAGATGTCTGGATCGAAGTGCACCCTTTAGAGCATGGTAAGGGATTTGAATTTGTAGATAAGATAGTCGGCGGAGCGATCCCCAAGAATTTCATCCCTTCGGTTGAAAAAGGAGTAAGGCATGCCATGGCTGAAGGCGCAGTCAGCGGCAATCCGATGGTAGATATTCAGGTAATTCTTTACGACGGCTCATTCCACGAAGTAGATTCATCAGATAATGCTTTTCAGCGGGCGGGCTCAATGGCTTTAAGAAAGGCAGCCTTAGCCGCGGGACCGGCGTTATTAGAGCCGATAATGGATGTGGAGGTTTTTATCCCGGAAGAATTTTTGGGCCAGATCTCCGGAGATCTAAATCAGCGCCGGGGCAGGCCGATGGGGATGGAGGTAAAAGGAAAAAGCCAGGCAGTCAAGGCTATTGTTCCTTTGGCTGAAATGTTCACTTATGCCAATGATTTACGTTCAATGACCCAGGGTAAGGGTAGTTATATTATGAAATTCAACCATTATGAACAGGTGCCGGTAAAAATTGCTAATACTATTATTGCTCAATATCAGGCCACCAGGAAACACGAAGAAGAGGAGTAAAATGAAAATAGGTATAATTGGAATTGACAGTTTATCCCCAGGTAAGGGGAATATCGATGATGAAAGATTAGATGTCTTGAAAGATATGTTTAAATCCGCCAAGAAGGTCTGTATCCAGGTTGATCTGCTTACCGAGAAGGAAAAGCTTTGTGAAGCAGACGGGATTATCGCCCCGGAGCAGGCAAAGCTGGATTTAATTATCAGTGATATTGAATTTGTTGAGGCCAGGCTGGAGCGCTCTGCCGATGCCCTGGAAAAAAATTTATTCACCCGTTTTAAGGAGATTTTGGATAAAGAAGGTTTTCTTTCGCAGGTACCCTTAAGCGAAGAAGAGAAAAAATTAATTGCCGGCTACTCTTTATTAACCATAAAACCGGTATACCTGACAACACCTTCAGAGATCGAGAATAAGAATAAGCTTTTATTCTCGGCGTATTATCATTTCGGATACGTGTCTTTTTTTACCGCCGGGGAAAAAGATGCCCATGCCTGGCCAGTTAGAAAAGGGGCTAATGCCTGGGAAGCCTCCGGGGCGATACATTCTGATATCCAAAAGGGTTTTATCCGGGCAGAGGTAGTAGCCTACCAGGATTTAATCAATGATCAGGGCTTAAATCAAGCTAAAAATAATAACCACCTGCGACTGGAGAATAAAGAATACCTGGTCCAGGACGGCGATTATATGGTGTTCAGGTTTAATAAATGATAAAGATCAAAAGAGCGTTAGTCAGCGTTTCGAATAAAGAGGGGATAGTGGAACTATGTCTGGCCCTGGTTAAGGCGGGGGTTGAGATTATCTCTACGGGTGGCACAGCCAAAACCTTAAAAGAAAACAATATTCCGGTTATAGAGATATCAGATTATACCGGGTTTCCGGAAATCCTCGACGGCAGGGTTAAAACTCTCCACCCTAAAGTGCATGCCGGGCTATTGGCCCGGCGCGACAACCCTGGGCATATGCAAAAAATCAAAGAGCTTGGCCTGGGGTTGATCGATATGGTGGTGATTAATCTTTACCCTTTTGAGGAAACCCTGGCAAAGCCCGGAGCGAACGAGGAAGAGGCAATTGAAAATATAGATATCGGCGGACCGGGGATGCTGCGTTCAGCAGCTAAAAATCATGCTTCAGTGGTAGTGGTTTCTTCCGCTGCCCAATATCCTCAGATAATCCGGGAGTTAGAGTGTAATAGCGGCGCGATTAATGAAGGAATAGCCAAAAAATTTGCCCGGCGGGTATTTGAGCTCACCTCGCGTTATGATGCGGCTATTGCCGAATATCTGGGCAACAAAGAATTGCAGCAAGAAATTCTTCCTGAAGCCTTGAGCCTGGGATTTATTAAGATCCAGGATCTGCGTTACGGGGAAAATCCCCATCAAAAAGCAGCTTTTTATAAGCAAATTTGCGGTTCCGGCGGGCTACCGGATTTAAAACAACTCCACGGCAAGGAACTCTCTTTTAATAACCTTTTGGATTTAAACAGCGCCTGGAATCTGGTCCGGGAATTTGATGATCCTGCAGCGGTAATTATCAAGCACAATAATCCTTGCGGGGTTGCCCAGGCTGAATGTTTGGCTGAGGCTTATAAGGATGCTTTTAAATCCGACTCTTTATCGGCATTCGGGGGGATTGTAGGTTTAAACCAGGAAGTGGATTTAAAGGTTGCTAAGGCGATTTTTGCCAGCGGATTCCTGGAATGCATCATTGCCCCTTCTTTTTCCGAAGAAGCCTTAGAGATTTTATCTTCTAAAAAGAATCTGCGTATTCTGAAGTTAGAGAATTCTGAATCCGGGGATAAATATGATATTAAAAA
This sequence comes from Candidatus Omnitrophota bacterium, assembly GCA_018825985.1. Lineage (GTDB taxonomy): Bacteria > Omnitrophota > Gorgyraeia > Gygaellales > Profunditerraquicolaceae > JAHKAP01. Next base: position 9,974 of record JAHKAP010000075.1, on the reverse strand, counting down.
AATTGAAGGCGGGTTGTTGTTGCAGGATAAGGATAGCTTGATGATAGATGAGTCAAGTTTTAAATTGGTTACTAAGAAAAAGCCGACCAGAAAACAGGCTTTAAGCCTTATCTTTGCCTGGAAAGTGGCTAAGCATGTTAAATCCAACGCCATAGTTTTGGCCAAAGATACCCGGACAGTAGGGATAGGAGCAGGCCAGACGTCCAGGGTGGATTCGGTGGTTTTGGCCGGGAATAAAGCCGGCCACTTAAGCAAAAATTCTTGTTTAGCCTCAGACGGTTTTTTCCCCAAACCCGACTCAATAATTGTTGCGGCTAAAGCGGGGATCAAAGCTATAATCCAGCCCGGCGGTTCAATCGCCGATAAAGAAGTGATTTCAGCCTGCGATAAGCACAAGATCGCCATGGTCTTTACTGGGGTCAGGCACTTTAAACACTAATAGTCCCTAATGCCCTACCTTGAAACAATCAAATATCTAGAGTCGTTTATTAATTATGAAAGGATACCGGTTTGGTCTTATAAAGAATCATTAAAACTGGAACGGATTGCGGATTTCCTTGAAATAATAGGCAATCCTCAGGATTCTTTAAAATGTGTTCATATCGCCGGAACCAAGGGTAAAGGCTCTACCTGCGCTTTTATTGCTTATATCTTGAAAGAGGCCGGGTATAAAGTCGGCCTATATACTTCTCCTCATTTGTCTGATTTTCGCGAGAGGATTCGTATCCTCTGTTCTCTGCCTACCGGTGAGGCAGGCAAGCTTCAGGCCTCAGGCCCCGGACTTTCAGGTGATTTTGAAGGAATGATTTCAAAAGGCGAACTTAGCGCCTTGGTTGGTAAATTAAAACCAGACGTAGAAGAATATAATAAAAACTCCAAATATGGACCGCTTTCTTTCTTTGAAGTTTATACCTCTATGGCTTTTGTTTATTTCAAAGAGAATGAAGTTGACTTCGCGGTATTAGAGACAGGTTTAGGCGGAAGGCTGGATGCTACAAACGCGGCAGACTCACTGGTTTGCGCCATAACCCCGTTAAGTTATGAACATACTCAGAAATTAGGCAATACTTTAAAGGAGATCGCTTCTGAGAAGTCCGGTATCATTAAAACTTCGGGCCAAATAGTAATTTCTGCTCCGCAAGAACCTGAGGCAATGGTAGTTATTCGCAAGCGCTGCCGGGAAGTCAAGGCTAGGTTATATGAATTCGGCAGGGATATAATTTATAAGAAAACTATATATGGCTTTGAAGTTAAGATTAGAGCTGAGAAATACACTGATTTAATGATTCAATTGATCGGAAAACATCAATTAGTAAATGCCGCGATAGCAATAGGCGTTGTTGAGGCTTTACGTGCGTATAAAGTAAAAGTAGATGTTGATACAATAAGAAAAGGGCTCTATAATACTGCCTGGCCGGGGAGATGCGAGGTTGTTTCCAGAATGCCGTATGTAATCCTGGACGGAGCCCAGAATATTGCTTCCGCCAGAGCCTTAAAAAAAACTATAAAGAAGTATTTCCGGTATAAGAAATTAATTTTAGTTTTAGGCGTTTCCAAGGATAAGGATATAAAAGGCATCTGTACTGAATTATATGACTTAGCGGATGTAGTTATTTTAACCAGGGCCAATAATCCCCGGGCTGCTGAGCCGCAAGTTTTGAACGAAGGCTTTGAAGGCAAGGAGAGCTATATTTTGAATAGTATTAAGGAAGCCAAGAATAAGGCTATCCAACTAGCAAAAAAAGAGGATTTAATTTTAGTTTGCGGTTCGTTGTTTGTAGTAGGTGAATTTAGGGTTAATTTCCAACAGAAAAGGAGAATACATGGTTGAGAGAAGCGAATTCAAGGGCAAACCGTTAATTGTAATTAAAAGAAGCGAAGAAGACCAATACCCGTTTTCTTTTGGCGTAAGCAAAGCTAAATTAATCCTGGAGAATATCGAAGAGATCAGAAAATTTGTGGAAGAAAACTCCAGTAATTAATATTTGATATGCCTAGTTTTAATCAAAATGATACTATAGCGGCGATTGCTACGCCTATTGGCGATGGCGGAATTGGTATTGTTCGTCTTAGCGGAAAGCGCGCCCTATCTATAGCAAATAAGATATTTGTTTCTCCTAACGGTAAAAAGCCTTCAACCTTTGCCAGCCATAGCATCAATTACGGGTGGATTACCTCTAGGTTTTATACCCGGTCGGCAGGCAAACCACCTGAAGTTATTGACGAAGTTATTCTAACAGTAATGCGCGCCCCTAGAAGCTATACCCGGGAAGATGTGGTTGAGATAAACTGTCATGCGGGAATTGTGGTTCTTAGGGCAGTTTTAGAATTAGTTTTGGCAAATGGAGCGCGCTTAGCTGAGCCGGGCGAATTTACCCGCAGGGCATTTTTAAACGGTAGGATCGATTTATCCCAGGCCGAAGCGGTTTTGGACGTTATCAGGGCTAAGACAGACTCGGCTTTGAAAGTTGGCATAGACCAATTGAAAGGAGGTTTGTCTTCGCGGATAAATAGACTGAGAGATAAACTTCTAAGCATGCTTTCTATTTTTGAGGCGAATATTGATTTTCCAGACGAAGAAATAACCCCGGCGGATCTGGAAAACTGCCGCAGGAAGATATCTGGCATAGGCGCGGAGCTTAAAAATATATTAGAAAGCTCAAGGTTCGGTAAAATAATGCGCGAGGGCATAAAAGCGGTTATCTGTGGAAAGCCGAATGTGGGCAAGTCATCTCTTTTAAACGCTTTATTGAAACAGGAGCGCTCAATTGTTTCTTCTATGGCCGGGACTACCCGGGATACTATCGAGGAGATAATCGATATAAGAGGGGTTCCGGTAAGGATTGTAGATACGGCCGGAATTATTGAACCCCGGGACCTGGTGGAAAAAAAAGCGGTCCGGCGGGCAAAAAAACATATTAGTGACGCGGACTTGGTAATTTTGATGTTTGACGCCAGCAAGAGGTTAGATAAATATGATAATTCGCTCATAAAAAAAATAGGCACAAAGACTACAGTGGCAGTTATTAATAAAATTGATCTGAAATCGCGTATTCAAAAAGACAGGGTCTATAAGAAATTTAGCGGGGTAGTCGAGATTTCCGCTAAAAGACTGAAGAATATTGATCTATTGGAGGAGGCTATCTTAAATTTAGTGTATCACGGTAAAGTCAGTGTTCGGGATTCGGCAATAGCCAGTAACGCCAGGCATATCCAGGCTCTTAAAAAAGCCAGTGAATTTATCCTGGCCGCAGATAAATCTTTAGGCCAGAATTTAACGTTGGAGGTAATCGCGCAGGATATTAAGGACGCCTTGGCTTGTTTTGATGATATAATGGGCAGAAGGTTCTCCAGTGATTTATTAGATAAGATATTCAGCCAGTTTTGCATTGGCAAATAGCCCCTGTCGCAAAATAATACCTATGTTCAGTTTTTTCTGGCGGGGTAAACGGAGGATATAATGGATAAAAAGAAAATTGAGAAAGCGGTAGCGGCTATACTGGAAAGCATAGGTGAAAATCCCAAAAGAAAAGACCTTTTGGATACGCCCAGGAGGGTAGCGGAGATGTATGAAGAGATATTCGCCGGGGTTTCTCAGGATCCGGAAAAGGAGCTGGAGGTTATTTTAGAACAAAAGCACGATGAAATTATACTACTCAAGGGCATTCCTTTATATAGCGTGTGTGAACACCATCTCCTTCCTTTTATAGGTAAAGCCAATGTTGCTTATATCCCCAAGCAGGGCAGGGTTACCGGGTTAAGCAAATTAGCCAGAGTGGTGGATATTTTATCCAAACGTCCTCAGGTGCAGGAACGATTAACCACCCAGATTGCTGAAATCGTTATGTCTAAGTTAAGGCCGCTGGGTTGTATGGTAGTTATTGAAGCCGAGCATCTGTGTATGTCCATGCGGGGAGTGAAAAAACCGGGAACGCTTACGGTTACCTCAGCGGTCAGGGGAATTTTCCAAAAAAATGAAAAGACCCGCTCCGAGGCTTTGGCCCTTATGGGAAAATAAAAATTTTTACTTGAAAAGCCCTGCGGAAGGTATAGAATATTAAAGTGGTTAAAAGGAGGTCATATGAAAAGCCAGAATAAACTTTTTGTTATCCTCTTGGCCTTAATAATCATCGTCTTCTTTGTTGTTTTTCAGTATACTATCTTTTTGAAGAAACAGAATGATCTACTGATAGCTAATGTCGATGACATAAAAGAACAAATAATATCTTTTGAGTCCAGGAATAACAGCGAACGTTGGAGCGCTAGACTCGCCGCGCTGACCAAAGAGAACAATGAATTAAAAAATAAAATAGCGGTTCTGGAAGCCGTCCTGGCCCAGGAGACAGCAAAATCAGGTTCCAGCAAGCCAAAAGAAACCCCCGCCGCGGGGAATAAAGGATTTTTGTTAAAAAAAAGATAATCCCTCCTTTCCTAAATTACTCGTTCAGCAATTACTCGGTCAGCAGAAATTTCTACTAAATATGCGCCTTACGGCGCATATTTGTGCTCGTCCCCGTTACACGGGATTTCGCTGGATGTGCCTTACGGCGCATATTTGTGCTCGTTACCGCCTAGCGGCATCTCACTATATAAAAACAGCAGGTGCTCGTCCCCGTTACACGGGATCTCGCTGGATGCGCCTGCTGCGCATATTTGTGCTCGTCCCCGTTACACGGGATCTCGCTGGATGCGCCTGCTGCGCATATTTGTGCTCGTGAAACCGTTTTCAAACTAACCATAATTACCCTTGAAATGCTGTAATTAATAAAGCATATTTATATTAGAAAGGCTAGGTATGCCTGCGGAATATTCTATAGAAAAAAGAGATTCAATAAGATTTTCCCTTGCGATCCCGGTACAGTGTCTGGACTGCGGCACTAGATCAGTGTGCTTGGCTGAAACCCACGATATAAGTAATACTGGCCTGAGTTTGTTGGCTGATAGGGATCTGCCCATACATAGCAGCTTAAATATAAGGCTTAAAATCCCCGATAATGAGGAAGAGATTTATGCAAAAGGAAGAGTGGTTTGGTCAAAAATGATTTATTCTAACCAGTGGAGGGTAGGCTTAAGTATCGCGCAAGCAACCCTTAAGCCCATACCGATAATTTTAAGGGTTATAAATGCCAAGTCTAGATATTATCACAATAAATATCAGAGAACCCCCGGCTGCCAGCCAAAGATTTTTACTTCCGGAAGATTTTTGTAATTCGTGTATTATATTTAAGTTTTGGGTCATTTACAATACCGACTCCGCATAAGCTATTTTTGTGTTCTATAACAAACCTGCCTAATTCTTCGATAAACGAAAAATTTTCGATTACCAAAGGTCCTCTTGTTCTAAAGACAACAATAGCTGCTTCATTTTTCATTAATTTACCCGTGGATCCTTTTAATGCTTTCAGCGTTACTGAGTTTATCCGTTTTTCTATTCTTTCGGCCGTACACTTTACTTCCTGGGCCGCGAACCTCAAAAAAAACGGCTTATTCAACCGTAGTGTTTTCCGGCAGATCCAGAAAACACTCGCTTTAAAATTATAAACCGGCAGAAGTTGATTATTTGCCCCGGTTATGATTTGTCCTCGGGCTATAGCCGAGGGGTCATGAAGTTTAATTCCGATATTTTCTCCTGCCTGCGCCGATTTTTTAGATCTGTTAAAAACTTTAATAAAGCTTACTCGTGTTCTTTTCCCAGAAGGCATCACTGTAACATCCTGTCCGGTGCGAATATTTCCCGATAATACCTTACCCATGGCCAAATTCTCTTTATTGACCCGGAAAACATCCTGTATACAGAACCTTAAAGGTTTTTTGCGGGTTTCCCGGACCGTCTTAATTCTGTCCAGGGCTTGTAAGAAAGCCGGGCCTTTGTACCAGCGCATCCTTTTTGAACGGCAGGTGATATTTTGATCTTCTTTTGCCGATACCGGTATTATAAAAGAAAAAGTCAAGCCTAGTTTTTTAAAAAACTCTAAAAGCTCGGCTTTAAGAGTTTCGAACCTTTCTTTTTTATAGTGAGTCAAGTCCATTTTATTTAAGACTACCATTACCTTTTGTATGCCCAGAAGTTTTATGAGATATGCATGCCTTCGGGTTTGTTCTTTAATCCCCTGGTGCGCGTCAATTATTAATACTGCGGCATCTGCCATGCTTGCCCCGGTGAGCATATTTTTGATAAATTCTGCGTGTCCTGGCACGTCGATTAACACATAATTTCTCCTTTCCGTTTTAAAATTTATCTGCGTTGTTTCAATAGTTCTGTTTTGCAGTCTTTCTTCTTTCAATTGATCGACTAAAAAAGATAACTCTGTCGCTTTATTATTTTCTCTGGATATTTTCTTGATCTCATCTAATCTTCCGTCCGGCAGAGAATTTGTGTTAAGTAATAATCTTCCTATGAGAGTAGATTTACCGTGGTCTATGTGACCGATCATAACTAAGTGGACAGTTTTTTTCTCCATTTTTACATATAACCCAGGCTTCTCAGCCGTTGCATATTGTACGCGTTTTCTTTATCTTGAGCCCGGCCGTTTCTCTCCGCGTCTTTAGTGGTCTCCAATTCTTTGATAATTTTATTTATGGTGTTGGCGCTGGAAAAAACAGGTTCACAGCAACACTGACAGCCAATACTTCTGTACCTCTTTTCTCCCCGGGAGAAATATAGTCTTACTGTTGGGATTTTTTCTCGGCGAATATATTTCCAGATAGATAATTCGGTCCAGTGGAGCATGGGATGGATACGTAAATGCTCATTATTGGCGGCGCGAATTTTATAAAAATCCCATAATTCCGCCGGCTGATCCTGATAATTCCAATTAAAGTGTATATCCCGGGGCGAAAAATATCTTTCTTTGGCCCGTATCCCGTGTTCATCTCTGCGGATAGCCAATAATAAAGCCCTGAAGCCATATTTTTTAAGCGTAATCTTTAAGGCCTCGGTTTTTAACGCATTACAACAGTTGAATTTTCCATCCTTAGAGGAGAATTTATTTTTTAACGCAGTGGAATTTTTACTGATAATAACATCTATCCCCCATTTTTTACTATAAGTATTCCTAAAGTCATAGATCTCCCGGAATTTATATCCGGTGTCAATGTGAATTACAGGAAATGGGATCTTTCCGAAGAATGCCTTGCGGGCTATCCAGAGTAAAGCTGTAGAGTCTTTTCCCATTGACCAGAGTAAGGCGATATTCCGAAAACGGGCATAAGCCTCGCGGACCAGAAAAATCGTTTTATTTTCCAGCTCATCAAGATGGTTCACATTTTGATTATACACCGAGGTAATTAAATATCTAAATGTTTTTTCCCAACACGGGAAACTGTTTCCAACCTAATCGGGACAGTGGGTTGTTAGAACAATAATTTGTCTATTAGCGCAGAGTAATTTGTATAAATCAAATTCCTTTCTTGGTAACTACTGAATTCATATTTTTCTATCTTCTGGACTAAATTAGCTCTTATTGGATTCTGCTCTATATAGGCAAGACAGTTCAATAAATATCCATCTTTGGTTATTACTTTTGCTTTAAATCTATTTTGCCAAAGATGCCCAACCTTGGTGTATTTTTTGTTGTAGTAAGCAGTATAAGAGCGCTGCAGACATTGCATAAATTTAGGAAGTTTTTCAGGGCACAACGGTTCACCTATTAAATGAATATGATTTGGCATCAAGCAATAGCCGTACATAGAGAAAAAATACTTTCTTTTATAATACTTTAATTGACGAAGATAGAATTCGAAATCCTCTTTTTCTTTGAACACCGTTTGTTTTTGATTGCCTCTTACGTAAATATGATAACAGGCATTTTTTATAAGTAATCTTGTTTTAGTCATTTTATCTCCTTTCAATCCCAGTTTCCCTAACAAGTTGGAAACAGTTTCCCCTATCTATCTAGGCTTCTATACTGTATTGCTTCCGCGATGTGTGTCGCGAGTATGATGTCTGAGCCTGCCAAATCCGCTATCGTGCGGCTCATCTTCAGTATCTTATCATAAGCCCTTGCTGATAGACCTAGTTCGGTCATAGCCAATTTAAGGAGTTCTTTGGCCTCTTCTTCTAAGATGCAGTATTTCTTTATGAGCCGGGTATTCATTGAAGCATTGTAAAATATTCTTTCATCTCTTCCGCCAGAGGCAGAACCGCATTCAGCATAGAATCGTTCTCTCTGGATCCCCCGGGCCTTTTCCACTCTCTCCTTGATTATTTTAGAGGCTTCCGCGTCTTTTGTATCAGTGAGTTCCTTATATTTTATCGCGGGCACTTCCAGGTGAATGTCGATCCTGTCTAACAATGGTCCGGAGATCTTGCTCATATAATTAACGATTTTGTTAGTCCCACAAGAACAGACTTTTTTAGGATCGGTATAATACCCGCAGGGGCAGGGGTTCATAGCGCAGATCAGCATAAAAGAAGCCGGGAAGACAAAGGATCTAGCTACCCTGGATACAGATATAAAACCATCTTCCAGGGGCTGCCTTAAACCCTCTAAGCAATCCCTGCGGAATTCCGGAAGTTCGTCTAAGAATAATACGCCCTGATGGGAAAGGCTTATTTCTCCTGGTTTAGGCAGGGATCCTCCTCCGACTAAAGCCGCATCGGAGATAGAATGATGCGGAAAACGAAATGGCCGACAGGAGATAATCCCCTCCTTACCTATTAAGGTTCCGGCTGCTGAATGGATTTTAGTTATTTCTAAAGCTTCCTCCAGGGTTAAATCAGGCATAATAGTAGGAACTCTTTTTGCCAGCATGGTCTTGCCGCTTCCCGGAGGCCCGATCATCAGGACATTGTGTCCACCGGCAACCGCCACCTCTAGAGCCCTTTTGGCCATAAACTGGCCTTTTATTTCGGAGAAGTCCACTTTATATTCGCTGTTTTGCTGGAAAATATTTTTTAGATCTAGTTTAAAAGGCTTAATTACTTGAGGGTTGTTCAAAAATTCAACCGCGTTTTTTAAGGTTCTTAATGGCCAGATATTGATTTCGGAGACCAGGGCTGCTTCTTTGGCGCAGGACAAAGGTATGATCGTACTTTTAGGTCTGGATTTGCTGACGGCGATACAGATGGGGAGAATCCCTCGTATCGGCCTTAAGCACCCGTCAAGGGAAAGTTCTCCCAGCAAATAGAAATTTTCTAGATTTTGGCAATTAATTTGCTTGGTCGCTGCTAGTATGCCGATGGCGATAGCCAGGTCAAAACCAGTCCCTTCTTTCTTGATATCCGAAGGCGCTAAACTTATGGTGATCCTTTCCGCAGGCCATTGAAAGCCGGAATTGCGAATAGCGGTTTTTACCCGCTCCTTACTTTCCTTTATGGCCATATCTGCCAGACCGACTAGGCTTATTGCCGGAAGCCCCCGCGAGACATCAACTTCTATTTCTATCGGAAAGGCTTCTATTCCTACGAGACAGAAACTTAAAACCTTAGCTAACATTTTACACCTCCTTTAAACACCAATATGCGCCGCGAGACGCATTTAGCGAAACCCAGCACTAATTTTTAATATTATTTTGATATAAAATTAGGCTAGGTAAGTCCGCGCGCATAAATTATGGTCCGCCACTAAATCATGGGTGGACCCGCCAATCTTTGTGGCGAGTGCTTATCTTATTATCCGCTCCACAACTTATGCGTTCACTTAATAGCGCCAAACTTTCCCAGAAATGGTGTAAACTAAAGGCTAATAGTCTAACCATTCTAAAAGGAGGAGGAAAGCATGGTATATACCCCAAACGAATACGATATTTTTATCGGCATCGATGTTGACCAGAAAAGTTTCTCATTTACTGTCAAGAACCACGATACCATGAATAACTCGCACAAGATCCCCGCAAGCCCGGAAAACCTTTACCAGCATATACGCAACAGGTATAATAACAAAAGGGTTATCTGCGCCTATGAAGTCGGGGTAACCGGTTATTATCTTCATGATTACTTAACGTCAAAGAATATCAGGTGTCTAATGGTACCT
>JAHKAP010000074.1 GCA_018825985.1 Candidatus Omnitrophota bacterium | reverse complement strand
CGGCCTTGGCTATCACATCAATTGCCTTTGTGGTCCTATCAGCTGACATGCCCTTTATTGCCTCCTGCGAATACTTTCCATACATGAAAAACTTAGCCATTTTCCACCTCCTATCTTTTGTGCTGCCAAATCCTGTCCAAACTATAAATTCCCGCTAACTCCAGAAGCGTCCCCTGGTTTTATTTTTTCATGCCTCTACACCTTTTTGGAGATCCCCGGGCACTAAACTATCCGCGCTATTCTTTTTATTCTGTTTTCTTTGCAGTTTTTCTTCTCTTTTCTTTTTCTGCTCTTGCTCACGCTGAAATTTCTTATATGCATAATTTTCTCTTGCCAAAATATCCTCCTTTTAAAAACCAGTAAACGTCACCAATCCAGCCCCTATTTATTGACTTTTGTATTATACTTAAAAAACAAAACCAGGGCCGCTATAAGGATCAGTAGAGTTACGCTATTAGCCAGAATTATCACGGGATTCTTCAGATGAAACCCGTAAACCAGCCAGAGAAAAATTCCCAACGTAAACTGCAAAATAGCCAGCAAACTGATATCTTTTACGGATTTAGTCCGGTATATCTTAATTACCTGCGGTAGAAACCCAAACATGGTCAAGACCGCCGCCGCAAACCCCAAAATTTCCCAAGCCATATATCTCCTTTGATAATGAAATTAAAAAAACTCGGGATGCTTCAAAAACCTGGGGACGCTTCTATGGTTTCGGCTTCCTGGGGCGTCCCCCCCTTAGATTTTATTTCTTTTATGTCATAATCTTGGCGTAACTTACTGACATAGTCTTTGCTTCCGATAAAATCCTGACTGACAAGTCTACTTGAATTAATTATACAACTATCCACAACAAATTCAACGTATCTTTCCCTAGAAGCGTCCCCTAGTTTTGAAGTGGCCCCTAGTTTTGGCGAGCGAATCGGCAGGGGCAGTTCTGGATAGCCAAGTCAGGCCCCGCTAATTGCGAAATTAGGGATGGACGAATATTCTAGATGCCGGGACAGTCCCCTTTAAAGTACGTCCAGATAGCTTTGACGGGGGCAGTTCCTGGCTGTGCTAAATTGGTTAATCTCTATGGAAACCTATAGGCTTTTTGGCAGGTAATGGCGGAGGCTCTAAAAGTTGTTTTATAGCCTGAAAAACAATAGCAAACTGCCGGTCATACTTCTTCTCCATTGCTTCGATCTTATGCCTCAAATCAGCATTGGTTAAAAGCATTCGACGCAGATGAGTAAACGCACGCATAATCTAAATGTTCACTAATATAGACCGTTCGCTGTTCAGAACGCTGGAGAGCATGGCTACGCCTTGTTCGGTGAAAGTATAAGGAAGTTGATGAGAAAACCGTATCCGCTAAGGTGGTCACAATTTGTGACCACCTCCATCATTTCCTTTTTAGTCAGCTGAAACATAAAATCCATCGGAAAACGCCTCAAATTTCTTTTTACGGCCTAGATCAGAACCTTTGTTGATACATTATAAAGTTCTGCTAAATCTCTATCGAGCATCATCCTTTTACCCCTAATAATTAAAATCTTTGTTGTAATAATTTCTATAGGCACAAAATTATTCATATCTCTCCTCCTTTTTCTGGTATCACAAAATGTGATACCAAGCTTAGTTTTATCTGTCTCATTAATAACAGACGCAAGAAAAGGAGTTATCTAACTAAAATAACTGTAGTTTTTTGGGGCCTTACAAAAGGTAGTCAGCGGGTGACCAAAGGGGGGCGGCGAATGTGAGGATCCACACCGGGCTAAAGGGGCCCATGAGCCGACACCTTTGGGCAGGACCCGCTAATTGGTATGCTTCTTGATTACACTGATAAACTGGTCGGCGTAGGTTTTTAGTTTGTGCTCCCCTACTCCGAATACCTGTGCGAAGGCTTCGCGGGTGGTGGGTTTGTTGGTGGCCATGTCTTTTAGGGACTTGTCGCCGAAGATGATATAGTTTGGAACGCCTTGTTTTCTGGCTAATTCGGCTCTTTTTTGCCGGAGCAATTCAAATAACTCCTCGTCCACGCCGGCAAAATCTCCGGCTTTTTTGGCTTTCTGGCGGGCGGCAATGGCTTTCTTTTTCTCGGCGACCAACGGCTTGGCTAATATCGGAGTGACCTCTCCGTTTAAAAGTTGCTGACCGAGCCTGGTCATAGCCAGAGTATCATACTCTCCCTGGCGCTCCAGAAAACCCTGACCGATCAATTGTTCGATCAGATAACGGATAGCGTTTAGAGTCTGGCCGGACATAGCCGCGAAATTCGGATTATTCTGATGGCCCCATCTGGTGATCTGATCAGTAAGATTCCCTTTTAGGACGTTGGCCAGATATGCCGCCCCAAAACCCTGGTCATCATTATATCTGACGGCGGCGACGCAATTGAGGATCTTTTGGCCTAGCTCAAGAGGATCATTGACCATATCCACTTCTCCCAGGCAATAATCGCAGGCCTGACAGGTTGATTGTTTATATTCCTGGCCAAAATAATTTACGAAAACCTTGTGCCGGCATTGGGGCTGAGCGCAGAAATTATACATAATCTTTAATTTATCCATCATTACCTGGCGGTTGGCAGACTGCTTAGAGAAAAATTCCCAAACCCGGAAATCGCCTCCGCCGTAAAACATGTAGCAGTATGAAGGTAAGCCATCCCTGCCAGCGCGCCCTGTCTCCTGATGGTAATGCTCAATGCTCTTGGGCATGGCGGCGTGGATCACAAAACGGATATCCGAACGATCGATGCCCATGCCAAAAGCCACGGTAGCGACGATAATATTGACTTCTTCGCGGATAAAGCGCTCCTGGTTCTCGTGGCGCTCTTCATCAGTCAGCCCGGCGTGATACGGCAGATTTTTATATCCTGATTTATTCAGCTTTTTGGAGATATCATCCACATCTTTACGGCGCAGGCAGTAAATGATCCCGGCTTCCTTATGATGCTTTTCTAATACTTCAGTGAGTTGGAGAATGATGCTCTGCCGGGGCATGACCCGGTAAGCCAGATTGGGGCGGTCAACCGAGGCGATATTTATCCTAGGATGAGCAAACCTTAGCTGAACGAGAATATCCTCCTGGACTTCTTTGGTAGCGGTGGCGGTAAAGGCGTGGATATTTATTCCCGGGTAATTATCTTTGATGGCGCCGAGCTGGCGGTATTCATCCCTGAAATCATGGCCCCAATGGCTGATGCAATGGGCTTCATCAATGACAAAAAAAGATAAAGCAACTGAACTTAACAATTCCAAGGTATCTTCGGTTTGCAGGCGTTCGGGAGAAATGTATAAAAGTTTGACCTGGTTTCTGCGGATCAACTCGATCACCGCGCGCTGATGTCCAACGGTCTGGCTGGAATTGAGACATTCTGCTTGAATACCCATATCTTTCAAGCCATCAACCTGGTCTTTCATCAGGGAGATCAAGGGCGAGATTACCACTGCCATCCCCTCTTTAAGAAGCGCGGGAAGCTGAAAACAAAGTGATTTGCCTCCGCCGGTAGGCAGAATAGTCAGTGTCTCTTTCTCGTCAAGGATAGACAAGATAGTATCTTCCTGCCAGGGCCGGAACTGGGTATAGCCCCAATAACGCTTGAGGCAGGCGGACATTTCGTTGGAGATGTAGTTAGGAGACATGGGATTCCAGAAATAGTACTTAGGATTTTTTTCTACACAATGACTGTATCATACTTGAGACATAATCTCAAGGTGGTTCTTTGTACGGTTTTAATTTGACAGGCTGAACATCCCGGAGTATAATTAGCATATGCCAATAACTACAGGAGGTTTATATGTCCAGGCCATGTAGGTGCAGAAGGATCAGGTGCAATCCGGACGCGAATTACTTCAAACCCCGGGGCATACCTTTGGATAAGCTGGAAGAGATCAATCTCACTTTAGACGAATTAGAGGCCCTCAGGCTGGCGGACTGGGAAGGTTTATATCAGGAAGATGCGGCCAAGAAAATGAATATCTCCCGGCAGACATTCGGGAATATAATCAATAATGCCCATAAAAAGATCGCCGATACCCTCTTGCACGCTAAAGCGCTTAAACTGGAGGGCGGAACAGTAAAAAGGGTTGGTAAATAAATGGATAATGATGTTTTAGAAAACCACAAAAGCTATTTAGCCCGGAAAGAACTATTCAACAGCTTCGGTTTTGATATTGACCGGGAACGGGAATTGATCCTGGTGCAGACCGGACCGCTTTTCGGAAAGATCCTGGAAGCCGGCACCGGAAAAGGGCATTTTGCCATTACCCTGGCAAAAGCCGGATATAAATTCACTACCTTTGACATATCCACGCAGGAACAAGGTTTTCAGGCTTAACCTTAGATATTACGGGTTGGAAAATATGGTTGATTTCCGGATTGAAAACGGGGAGCAGCTCAATTTTGATAATGGCAGTTTTGACGCGGTCTTCTCCATAAATACCATTCATCATTTTAGTAGACCTTACCTGGTTGTTGATGAACTGATCCGCCTCCTCTCAAGCAAAGGCAGACTGATCTTAAGCGACTTTACCGAAGAAGGATTCAAACTTATGGATAAGATCCACGCCAGCGAAGGCCAAACCCATAGCGCAGGTTGTGTTTCGTTAGAAGAAATCAAGGCCTATTTGATCAATAAAGGGTTTGCTATCAAGGATTCCGCTACCCGGTTCCAAAGAATTCTCATCGCTCAGAAAGGAGAAGCAAAATGAAAATATATATCCCCACAGAAACAAAAGACGGGTTAAAAGCAAAAGCCTATGGCCATTTTGGCAGCGCGCCGTTTTTTACGATCTACGAAACTGAAAAAGAAACTTTCGAATCCGTAGATAACACCAACTCCCATCATTCCCACGGCATGTGCCATCCGATAGGGGTATTAGGAGCTTATTCCATCGATGCGGTTGTCTGCCAGGGTATGGGAGCGCGGGCAGTGCAGAATTTAAATCAATCTAATATTAAAGTATTCAGGGCAGCCGGTGAAACCGTAGCCGATATAATAAAAAAATTCAAATCCGGCGAGCTAGAAGAAATTACCGTAGGGAATGCCTGCACCCAGCACGGCTGTCATTAAGAAACCATATGACCGTCCCCTGGTTTTTGGACCCAGTCCCTTATTATAATATTGATAAATTTTCCAGGTATTCCCAACGCTGGTTGGCTTTGTCCAGCTCAGAGGTGAGTTCTTCGGACCTGGCTTTGGCTTTGGCGATCTCCTCAGGGCTTTTCTGGTAAAAGCTAAGATCCCCGAATAGAGCATAGAATGCCTTCTGCTCCTCTTCCAGCTTTTCTATTTTTAAGGGGAGCTCCCCTAATTCTTTCTGTTCCTTAAATGTAAGCTTACGCGGGACGATCGGCTTTTCTTTTTTTACCAATTCTTTTTTGATCTTAATCTTAGGCTGCGCAGGCGCAGTTACAAGATGACGCTGGCTTAACCAGTCATCATATCCTCCGGGATATTCATGAACTGCCCCATTACCTTCCAGGGCAATGGTCGAGGTAACCACATTGTTCAGGAATTGGCGGTCATGGCTTACTAAAAGTAAAGTGCCGGTATACTCCAGAAGTAATTCCTCTAAAAGCTCCAGGGTCTCGATATCCAGGTCATTGGTCGGTTCATCCATAACCAGCACATTAGACGGCTTGGAAAAGAGCCGAGCCAGGAACAAACGGTTACGCTCCCCGCCGGAGAGAACCTTGACCTTGGTCCGGCTACGGTCCGGGGCAAAAAGAAAATCCTGCAGATATCCCAGGATATGTTTAGGCTTGCCGTTAATGATTATAGTTTCGCTTGAACCATTGACATTTTCAGCCACAGTTTTTTCTTCATCCAACTGTTCGCGCAGCTGGTCGTAATAAGCGATCTCTAAGTTAGTGCCCAGGGTGACTTTCCCTTTCTGCGGCCCAAGCTGACCAAGGAAGATCCGTAAAAGAGTAGTCTTGCCGCTGCCATTGGGTCCGATCACCCCGATCTTATCCTGGCGCATGATATTAGTAGTAAAATCCCGGATCAGGCATTTATCGCCGTAACTGAAATGAAGCTGAAATGCCTTAATCACTTTATGCCCGGATAGAATTGATTTTTGCGCGCGCATGCGCACCAAACCCTCTTCTTTACGCTGGGCGCTTTTCTCTTGCCTTAAACGTTCTAGGGCCTTAACCCTTCCTTCATTACGGACACGCCTGGCCCTGATACCCTGACGGATCCAGACCTCTTCCTCGGCTAATTTTTTATCAAAATGGCTCCACTCTGATTCTTCCATATCCAGTGCCGCTTGTTTACGCTCTAAAAAAGTTTTATAATCACAGGCCCAGTTAAAGATCCTTCCCCGGTCAAGTTCAACTATCCTGGTTGCCAGATGAGTCATAAACATCCGGTCATGAGTAACAAAAAATATTGTGCCCTGATAATCAGCCAGAAATCCCTCCAGCCAATCAATAGTATCGATATCCAGATGATTGGTCGGCTCATCCAGTAATAACACTTCCGGTTTTAACACCAGGGCCCTGGCTAAGAGCACCCGGCGCTTCTGGCCGCCGGAAAGGCTTTGGAAATCGCTATCCGGGTCCAGTTTCATCCGGGAAATAACGTATTCAACCTGATTATTCACGTCCCAACTTGCAGTGTGGTCCAACTCTGCCTGCACGCTATCCAACTGACGGAGCAATTCCGTGGTATGTTCGGTATGCAGGCGATGAGTAAGCTGATGGTACCGACTTAAAAGATTGGCCCGCTCTCCCAGTCCGGAGAGGACAATATCATAAACATTCCCCTGCATCTCCAGCGGTACTTCCTGAGGCAAGTGCGCGGCCTGGATGCCTTTTTGCAAGACCACTGAACCATCATCAGGCGAAAGTTCACCTACCATCACTTTCATTAAAGTAGTCTTTCCTGCGCCGTTACGGCCAAGTAAAGCTACCCGCTCGCCTGGCTCTAATTGCAGGTTTAGGCGGTCAAAAATAAGCGGGCCGCTGAATTTTAAACTGATCTCCTGTAAACTAATTAATGCCATAAACCCTCTTTTAAAAAAATATCTACGCTAACAACTTTTTAGATTATTTTTAGTAGTTGGAAAATCTTTTTCGGACTTTTAACCGTGGGATGAATATAAAAGTTTAGGCGCGGTCTCTGCTGCGCTTGCGGAATGCCGGCTTTTTTCTTCCGCCGGGAGAGCGGTCTCCCCGGCCATGCGGTTTATCAAAATAGCGGTCTTGAGCCGGAGCTCCTTCTCTGGAGCCATGATCAAATTTTGGCTTAAAGGAAGGGCTGCCGCCATCTTTACGCTTATTAAAACAATCTTTGCAATATACCGGGCGGTCTCCTGTGGGTTTAAATGGGACTTCACATTCGTTATTGCAGTCAGCGC
This sequence comes from Candidatus Omnitrophota bacterium, assembly GCA_018825985.1. Classification (GTDB taxonomy): domain Bacteria; phylum Omnitrophota; class Gorgyraeia; order Gygaellales; family Profunditerraquicolaceae; genus JAHKAP01. The sequence continues at coordinate 415 of JAHKAP010000074.1, read as the reverse complement.
AGATGGCTTTAGTAAAGCTCCTATCCCGTAATGAATTTTCCCGGCTTTCCCTGTCTCGCCTAAAAGAGTTGTCGAAACGCTGAAAAGGCCTACCATGTTCTTTTCTCTCAAAAGGCCTTGTTGAAGATTGAGCGATCAATGAATCGATCTTCTTCTCTAAGGCAATTAATTGTTGTTGAATATTATTAATTGAGGTAGCTATATCGGGCTGAACCGGATCTTCAACTGTGGGCTCTTTACGTTTGAAAAGTTTCTTCATCTTGCTCCTTATTTTAGGTAATGCAACATATCAATACTTCACTTGAGCATTATACACCCTTTATAATATAAAGCAAACACCTTCGCAGCCTGTCTCATCGGACAGTCAAGTCGACAAAGGTTATAAAATTAAATTTGGCAAAGAGAACAACCATAT